>JAPLRL010000054.1:0-12747 GCA_026399205.1 Gammaproteobacteria bacterium | reverse complement strand
ACTGTGTTAACAGGTTGTACAGAGCTAACCCTTCGAGACGGCGCGTTGAGCTTCAGTGCATAACGACTAAGATCGAAAGCGCGCCTCCTCAGGGCGAACGGAATCTAGGGTATAGTGATGAAAATTGGCTAAAGTCGAGTTTGAGTAGTTACTTAAATTGATAGCGCCTATCAGATGGTTTATCATAGCTGACAGGGAAGGAGAGCATAAAATGATCGAATTTTTAGCACAAAACATGACCTTTTTGGCTGATCAAACATGGCGAAATTTTCATATTCTAGAAATGATTACGCTGATTTTAGTGGGCGTTCATATCGTTAACGTGGCCTTAGGGCGCAGACTTTGTGTGTTGGGAGTTATTCCGCGACATTTGCTTGGGTTACCTGGAATTGTGTTTGCTCCTTTTCTACATTTCGATTTTAACCATCTGTTTTTTAATTTAATCCCACTTTTAGTGTTGAGTGATTTTATATTGATGCAAGGGTTAGATTATTTTCTAGTGGTGACGGTGCTTATTACCCTGATCAGCGGCACCTTGGTGTGGTGCTTCGCAAAAAACGGAATTCACGTTGGGGCTAGTGGACTCGTTACTGGTTATTGGGCGTTATTAGTGACGAATATTTACACGCAAGGATCATTCTTAGCCATCGTGCTAGGGTGTCTGAGTTTGTATTATTTTGCCGGGATCTTTTTTGGTATTTTCCCCAGTGAAAAAGGGGTGTCTTGGGAGGGGCATTTATTTGGGCTGGTTGCAGGCGGGTTGGTGGGTTATTTTCCTTTTTTGAGTCATAACTTGATGTTGATGTTATGAGTTGGGGGTTAGAGTCATACCCGCCTCAAATTTAATAACTTGGTTTTAATGATAACAATAACTTGGTTTTAATGCAGAATATCCCCCGCGCGTTAAGCATTAGCCTCAGCTTTCCAGCACACAATATGCTCTGGTTTAATGATCTCATTTAAATATTTTAATGCAGGTTTCACCTTATCTTGATGATCAAAAAATTCAATGGTGAGCGGTAAATCTAAAGAAAAATCCATCAAAGAAGCAGAATGATCACCGGTTTCTCCAAACCCACTGATGGCGCGAAAAACACTCACCCCTCGAATGTTCGCTTCGTTTTTCAAATAACTCACAATTTGATTTAAAAGATGAGATGATTCTGTGATGTAAATTTTAACCATCATGACGTCTACCGTTTTCATTATTGTCTTCCTCCAAGTACCCCTAGCCAAGCCGCCAAAATACATAGCGTGACACTGAGCACGATATTTAAGAATGCACTAAACCCTGCACCACTTTCAATCAAGTTAAGGGTTTCCATTGAAAATGAAGAAAACGTGGTGTAGCCACCTAAAAACCCAATGAGGAGTAATGATCTTAATTGAGGGCCTATCCCATCAAAGCGGTCTAAAATCAGCGTAAACAACAAACCCATTAAGAAAGAGCCGCTGATGTTGACCATTAGGGTTCCATAGGGGAATTGCCGGCCCAAAAGCCAATGCGTGGCATTCGACATCCAATAGCGAGTGACACCACCACAGCCTGCGCCGAGGAAAATGAGAAAAGTGTGAGGCACTTTATCTCCAATTAAAAGGGGTGTAAGAGATGACTATATCATGCTTACCTAGAAAATAAAGATGAACAGAAGCGTTGTAGGGTGGGCAAAGGAGCTTGGCAATCAACCTTCTAGCGGCTGGAAGCCCACGGCGACGTGCCCACCGGTGGCTCCGAGTGACCGGTGGGCACGTCGCCTGATGGGTTGCTGCTAACCTCTAAAATCACCGTTAGGCTCCTTTGCTCACCCTACGACTCCTGTCTTTTTTTTTGATTTAGGGTTATAACTAAAAGAGGTTAATGTCAGGAGAATACAATGAGCGGTTCAGTCTTCGTGGTGTTAGGCGTTGTCGCGGTGTTGGTGGTGGCAACCATTGGGATTTACAACGCCCTGATTGCTTTAATCGAGGCGGTTAATAATAATAAGCATCAAATTGATATTCAACTCGATCGCCGGTTTAAAGTCTTCGAATCATTAATTGAAGTGGTCAAAAAATACATGGACTATGAAAAAACCACCTTGAAAGATGTGGTGGCTTTGCGTAATCAGGCGCAAGGGGCTCGGGCTTCGGGAAATGAGCAAGGTCGCATTGCAGCAGAAAATGGGATTTCGAAAATCGCATCAGGTATTAATTTGGTGTTTGAGCAATATCCTGATCTAAAAGCCAATCAAAATGCGTTGCAACTGCAAGAAGAAATTGTTAACACTGAAAATAAATTAACCTATGCGAAACAGGCATTTAACGACAGTATTGAGCGCTATAATGCGAAGAAAAAGTCGTTTTTTGAGTCGATGGTTGTGCATGTTTTTGCAGCGAGTCTAGATAAAAATTTTGACTACTGGTCATTGCCAGACTCTCAAATCAAAGCACGCGAAGACTATACCGTTAAATTGTGATGATTTAAGGAGTAAGCTGTGGCCTTATCTGATGATTATCACGCAGGGGTTGGTGATTGGCGTGCGCAACTCAAACGCAATGGGCGTAAAACAGGGTTAGTGATTGCGCTTTTTATCTTGATTTATGTCTGTGTGGGGTTCTTCATTGATGTGCTGATTCTACAGTCAAATTATCCACAAACGACAGTGACGCTTGATCTGTGGGCATTATTGACCCTGCGGGCGGTGCCTTATGCGACGCTGACCATGGGGGCTGTGGCCTTGATTTCTTTGATGGTGACGTATGCCATGTATGACCGCATCATGTTATTGGGCACAGATTATTATGAAATCACTTCAGAAAATTCGCGTAGCCTACAAGAAAAACAGCTGTATGATGTGGTTGAAGAAATGAAAGTGGCGGCAGGCTTAAGGTATATGCCTCGGGTCTTTTTACTCGAAGCGCCTTATATGAACGCATTCGCGAGTGGATATAGTGAGAAGTCCGCCATGGTGGTGATGACGCGCGGGCTGATGGAAAAGCTGGATCGCGCGGAACTGCAAGCGGTCATGGCCCATGAGCTCACTCATATTCGTCATCATGATATTAAATTAACGTTGATGGTCGCGGTGTTGAGTAATATTTTATTGATGGTGGTGGATAGTTTATTTTATTCAGTGGTCTTTAGTCGGAATAACGATCGTCAAGATAATAAATTAGTGTTGATTGTGGTGCTCTTGCGTTACCTGGTTCCCTTGATGACGGTGGTATTGGGGCTATTTTTGAGTCGCACACGTGAATATATGGCAGATGCAGGTGCGGTTGAGCTCATGCGAGATAACTCTCCTTTAGCGAGGGCGTTGCTTAAAATCACGCAAGATCATGACGCCCATGCTGAGCAATATGCCCGTGCTTACGGACAAACGCCCCATGAACAAGTACGGCGCGCGTCTTATTTATTTGACCCTGCTGATATTGATCCGGTGAAATCACTGCATAATGCATTTTCTACGCATCCGCAAATTGAAGATCGATTGATCGCACTGGGGTTTAAACCTAAAAATAAGTAGGTTGGGTACTCTATGCCGCAACCTACACCTTGTATCCGAGCCGCGACCGTTAGGGAGCGGAACTTTTAAAACTTCCGCTCCCTAACGGTCGCGGCTCGGATTTCGGACGTTGTTTGAACAAAAAATGAAGATGCGGTTTCCCTGAGAATTCGGTATCATGTTTTTTTTAAAAGATGAAAGCACCATGAACTGGCGATTAAGGATAATCTGTGTATGTTTTGGGATGCTGACATGGTCTAGCCATGCCGCTTCGTTCATCCCCCCTTATCAACTCGGAACCTGTATGGCTTGCCATGGTGGAAACGGCAAAAGCCTCAATCCGGCTTGGCCGAATATCGGTGGGCAACATGCGCCTTATTTGTTAAAACAATTACAAGACATGAAAGCAGGAAAAACACGCGCGGCTCCCGTGATGACCGGTATTTTATCGCAGTTGACTGAACCAGACCTTCAGGCGTTAGCGCTTTATTACGCAGCACAACCCCAAGCCACTGGCGTGACACCTGAAGCATATGTGAAGCGTGGGGAGCTATTGTATAGAGGAGGTGATTTTAAGCGCCATGTGAGTGCTTGTATTGCCTGTCATGGTCCTGGAGGTGAGGGGAATGCTCAAGCGGGTTTTCCGGTATTGTCAGGACAACATGCACCGTATACTATCCAGCAATTGAAAGCATTTAGTGTGGGTACCAGACACAACGATGTGAATAGCATTATGCGAGATATGAGTCATCGCATGAGTGAGAATGATATGCAGGCCGTGGCGTATTATATTCAGGGCTTGTATTCGCGCATGTAAAAGGAGAAATGATGTTAAAAAAAGCAATCTATTGGGTCGCTTGTTGCATGTTTTCAATGAGCTGCCACGCACAAGTCTTTATGTCAGGCCAAGACTATGATGTGCTACCCGATCCCGCGACAGCTAAACCAAGCGTTGTTGAATTTTTTAGTTATGGTTGCCCCGCGTGCGCTCATATCGAGCCCAATATACAAAAGTGGGTGACTGCGCATCAACATGTCGTTGAGTTTAGCCGGGTTCCTGTGGTGTTTCATGCGGAGTGGTTGATTTATGCTAAAGCTTATTATGCAGCAGATGCGTTGAATGTGCTGCCCCAAGCAAATGAGGCTATTTTTAAGGCCATTCATAAAAATCATCAACCGTTAGATACTAACGAAGCCATGGTACAGTTTTTTGTTAGCCAGTTGGGGGTAAATAAAACCGTAGCTGAAAATGCGCTACTGAACTCTACCGCTGCAGATATGGCCGTAAAAGAAGGCATGGCCCAGATGGGGCAATTTGGTATTGATCAAGTCCCCACGTTTGTCGTTAACGGACACTACAAAACCAATTTGAAGATGGCAAAAAGCGTAGAGCGATTGACGGCGGTTTTAGATTTTTTGGTGACGCAGCAGTAGGGTTTTCTACGCTCGGATACCCTCTCCCTAGCCCCCACTGCCATTAAGGCAATTCCTCTTAACTTAGTGACGTGAGTTAGCTCGACGCACCCGGATTCTCCAAACTCAAATTCCCCGTATTAAAATCATAAGCAAACAATTCAGCATATCGCCCCCAGTCGATCATCGTACGCAAAATACGCTCAGACTCTTTTTCACTAAAATAATCTTCAAGTTTACTCAAAAATCGTTCTTCAGAAACACTGTGGCCGGTTTTTTCATCCAAAATCCGGCAGATGTATCTGGCCAGCGGAATGGATTCTAGCAGTTGGCTGGCAAATTGCGCTTTGCGTTCTTGTAAGTCGGCGTCGGCAAATTGTTTACCGAGTTTAGTCAGCTGAATGTCGCCTTGGGTGACTTTTGCAAAGCCAAGAATTTCTAAGGTTTCTAATTTGGGGAATAAATCATCAATATCCATCATCAGCTCATGTGCGAGTTCAGGGAGATCGATGGTTGCTTCAAATTCTTCAAATGAGGTGAGGGTTTCCAGTAAGCCCGTGAGCTCAGAAGGCGCAACATCCGGAAGGCGATAGCTGAGATTCATCGATCGCTTTAAGCGGGCATATTTCATTTGTGAGCCTGAAGTCATCAGGGTGTAAATTTTATCAATCAGTGCGCGGACTTCGGGCAGATCGGTGTGCCGGGGGTGGGGGACCTTGACTTCAAGCTCAGCGCGCACAGAAGCGGGATCATGGTTGAAAATGATGATGCGATCAGCCATTTGTACGGCTTCTTCAATATTGTGGGTGACTAATAAAATAGAGTTAATATTGGTTTTTTTATCTTGCCATAAATCTAATAAATCAGATTTTAAATTTTCTGCGGTTAACACATCAAGGGTAGAAAAAGGTTCATCCATGAGGAGAATATCGGGGTTGATCACCAAGGCTCGTGCAAAGCCCACACGTTGGCGCATGCCGCCGGATAATTCTTTAGGGTAAGCTGATTCAAAACCGTCGAGTCCGATGGTATCAATGGCTTGAATGGCGCGTTTTTGTCGCTCAAGCTTTGGCACCCCAAGTGCTTCTAAGCCAATCTCTACGTTTTCTAATACGGTAAGCCAGGGGAACAGTGCAAACGATTGAAAAATCATCGCAATGCCTGCAACAGGCGTATAGACTGGTTTTTTTCGGTAGGTGACGTGACCGCTGGTGGGTGCGACAAGCCCCGCGATGATGCGTAATAAGGTTGATTTACCCGATCCTGATTTGCCGAGTAGGGCGACAATTTCGCCTTGGTGTAACGATAAGTTGACGTTATCTAACACCAGCAGTTTCTGGTGGGCTGATTTTTTGAAAGACTTTGAACAATGTTCAACAGTTAGAATCGGTTGGCTCATGATGAATCCTAAGAAGAAGGCATAGCAAAACGGGTTTGTGCAAAATGATACAATGGACGCCATAATAAATGATTAAAGGCCACGACATATAAGCACATCACACAGGTACCGAGGGCAATTTCGTTAAAGTGACCCTCAATGGTGTTGGCTTGAATATAAGCCCCTAAACCTGTGGCTTTTAAGGTGACGTCCCCCCAACTGACCCACTCAGACACAATGCTTGCGTTCCAAGCGCCGCCAGCTGCGGTAATCGCACCGGTGATAAAGTAAGGGTAAATCGCCGGCAGGCCTAAGCGCTTCCACCAAATCACACCTTTGAGCCCAAAATTATTGGCAACCAAATATAAATCTCTAGGCATTTGCGAAGCACCCGCAATCACGTTAAATAAAATATACCATTGGGTTCCCAAAATCATCAGCGGCGTGACCCAGATTTCTACATTGAGATGAAAGCGCAAAATGCCGATCACACACAGCGGATAAAAAAGATTGGCCGGAAACGCTGCTGCAAATTGAATAATGGGTTGCGCGCGTTGCGCCCATCGTGGTCTTAGGCCAATCCATACCCCAATAGGAATCCAGATCAATGAACTCAGTACAATTAAAATAAGCACTCGTGCAGAAGTAGCCGCACCCAATAAAATCACATGAAAAATGGTGGCAGCAGGCAAGGTTGTGAAAATATAATACCCTAGTTTCCAGGCGGCATAGACGAAAATGAATATCATGCACCCAGACCATATCCAACTGGTTTTCTTTTCTCGATGCGGTTTGCGTGGTCTTGCGGCCCATTTAAACCAGCGGTTAATCCACTGACCATGAAGGAGCCTTTCTTTGAGGAGAGTGAGCGGATAAAAACCCCGTTTGAGCAATTGGCTTCGACGTATGCAATCGATGACCCAGGAAGAATACACTTCTTCACTGGTCGTGGGATGTAGCTTGAATTTTTCTGACCAGGTGATGAGGGGGCGGAAAAAAACTTGGTCATAGAAAAAGATCACACACAGCATGGTTAAAATGGCATAGCCTAATGCGGGTAAATTACTAGATTCAATGGCGAGTGCAATATAAGACCCAATCCCCGGGAGTCGAATATCTTGATGTGCGACATTAATGGCCTCAGAGACCACGACAAAAAACCAGCTGGAAGACATTGAAATCATCATATTCCAGATGAGTCCTGACATGGCGAACGGAATTTCTAATTTCCAAAATCGTTGCCATGCAGATAATTGAAGGGCAGTGACGGTATCGGAGAGTTCGGTGGGGACCGTTTTGAGCGACTGATAAAGACTAAAGGTCATGTTGCCAAATTGCGCTGTAAAAATGGCAAAAATACAAGCACATTCCGGGCCTAGCATGCTACCTGGGAAAAGGTGAATAAACCCCATGATAGAAATCGATAAAAAACTCAAGACCGGTACCGATTGTAAAATATCTAGGGCGGGAATAATAATGCGTTCAGCAGAGGCATTTTTTGCGGCAAGGGTACCAAATATAATCGTGACAACAAGAGATAGAAATAAAGCGATAAACATCCGCATGACGGTGAATAAAGCATAGACAGGCAAAGCGGAAACGCTTAGCGAAATAGCGAGTGGATCACCCAGATGATAGGGTTGACTCATGTGGCTTCCGGCCCAACTGAGAAAGAATAAAATAGAAAAAATGATGATAAAAAGCCAGATGTCCCAGAGGTTAATATAGCGGCCAAGCGAAGGGCGGTTGCTGAATGTGAATGTCAAAGTTTGGTCCTCTATATTTTTTCGCTGTATCCGAGCCGCGACCGTTAGGGAGCGGAACTTTTAAAACTTCCGCTCCCTAACGGTCGCGGCTCGGATATCTATACGCTATAGACGTCAAGCTCAAAGCATGACTAAAATAGCATGTTTTTCATAATTTTAAGAGAGATCATGCGTATTTTCATTCTAATAGTGATGGCTTTCTGGTCGATTTTGGCAAAGGCTGATCCAACCGCGGCCCAGTTATCTATTTGGTCAAATGAGGCGCTGATTTCGATTTACACCTATGATTATCAGCATTATTTGTCACAGCAGCGTGCTATTGCGCGTTATTTTACGCTGACGGGCTGGACAGACTATAGCAAAGCATTGATTGCGGCGGGGGTTCCGAAGAGTGTGCAAGATAACCATTTTACCGTGAGCTCAGTGGCCCTTGAGCCGCCAGAGGTCGCCCCTTATGAGGGTGGCATGTGGAAAGCGCAAATGCCTATCTTAGTTGTTTATAAAAACGCCCAAGTCGAGCAAAAACAGCGTTTAATTGTGACCATTTACTTTAAAGAAGTCCCCACAGGCGGGATGCAGGGGTTAGCCATTGAGCGTTTACAATCAATCGTGAAAGATCCGCCGTGCTCGTGTGATTTATAATGAAACAAGCACAACGGGAACGCCTGTGTGCCCTGCGGAATGAGGTCAGCGAGCTATCTCAACAACAGTGTTCCCAACAGGTGTGTGACCGCATTGTGCAGTTGCCTATTTATCAACGCGCCACACATCTTGCGCTCTATCGTGCAACAGGGCGAGAAATTGTGTTAGATGCACTGTGGCAGCATGCCTCAAAAGCAGGTAAACAGTGTTATTTTCCTAAAGTGATGCCAAATGATTCGCTTTGTTTTTTGCCTGCCGAATTACAGACCCCCTTTGTAAAAAATCGCTTTGGTATTTTAGAGCCAGAGGTTGAGGCCGAATGTGAAAAAGAAGAGTGTGCGTTGTTTTTTTTACCTCTCGTTGGGTTTAATTTGGCAGGTGGGCGTTTGGGAAGAGGTGCTGGGTATTACGATCGATTTCTAGCGACCCGAACGCATCCTTATTGTGTGGGGGTGGGATATGCGTTTCAGCAATGTAACGCGTTGTTGACAGAGCCAACAGATTATCCGTTAAATGTGGTGGTCACGGAACTTCAAGTGATTGAGATAGGATAAAGGAGAAAGCATGCCGCGGTATTGGTTGATGAAGTCTGAGCCCAGTTGTTTTAGCATTGATGATTTAGCGAGTTGTCCGCAGCAAATCACGCCTTGGGATGGGGTACGTAATTTTCAAGCGCGTAATTTTATGCGCGATGACATGAAGTGCGGCGATGGCGTATTATTCTATCACTCTAACTGCTCGCCACCTGCGATTGTGGGGGTGGCAGAAGTGGTTCGAGAAAGTTATCCTGATTTTACGGCCTTCGATCCCCTGAGCGATCATCCCGATCCCACTAGCTCACCTGATCATCCTAAATGGATGATGGTCGATATTCAGTTCAGAGAAAAATTTAAACACGCACTTTCCTTGGAAGCGCTCAGGCAGTATCCTTCACTCAAGCAAATGGTGTTACTGAGAAAAGGTAATCGGTTATCCGTGTTACCCGTTTCCGCTGAGGAATGGGGATTTATCATGGGGTTGAAGGAGAAGGCATGTTAGATAAACAATTTTTTGAAAACATCAGTCAGTCACTGTGTCAGTTATTGCCGACAGAGCTGCATGAGACACAAACGATTTTAAAAGAAAGCTTTCAATCGGTATTGATGCAAGCTTTTTCTCAATTAGAGTTTGTCTCGCGTGAAGAATTTGATATCCAGGTGAAGGTGTTGGCAAGAACCAGAGAAAAATTAGAGGCGTTGCAAAAGCAGGTAGAATCTTAATTAACATCTCTAACGTTTTTTCCGCTCGAATACTCACTGCCATTAAGTTAAGGCAAGTCCATCTTCCCCGCCTTCGCGGGGAAGACAATTTCTCTTAACTTAATGGCAGTGAGGGTATTCCTCTAGACAACCTCCCCCCAATTTGCTACCGTCCACCTGTCCAGCCTAAAGGAAAAAGGAAGAATAAACATGAACTTCGCGTTAGTTAAAACGCGCAGTACGGTCGGAGTCCAAGCCAAGCCAGTCTCAGTGGAAGTGCACCTGTCTAATGGGTTACCCAGTTTTACCATGGTGGGGTTACCAGAAACGGCGGTGAGAGAAAGCAAGGACCGCGTTCGTAGTGCGATTATCAATAGTCAATTTGAATTTCCCTGTCGTCGTATCACAGTCAATTTAGCCCCAGCTGCGGTTCCCAAAACCGGCAGTGGGTTTGATTTGCCGATTGCCATTGGGATTTTAGCCGCATCGGCGCAAATTCCCATGACACACTTAGAGTCCCACGAATTTGTAGGAGAGCTCGCTCTCGACGGTCAGTTACGCGGTATCGCGGCGATTATCCCTATTGTATTAGGGGTCAGTAGCGCAGAGCGTCAGTTGATTATTGCCGAAGAAGATGCAGAAGAAGCCGCGATCACCCAATTAACCCACGTCTCTTTAGCCAGTTCCTTACGCGAGGTTTGTGCGTATTTATGTCATGGCACCGCCTTAAAGGCCTTACCCGATTATCATCCTCCCATCATCGCACAAGAAGCCTTAGATTGGTCTGATGTAAAAGGCCAATATCATGCAAAATCTGCCTTAGAAATTGCAGCTGGTGGCGGGCACCATGTCTTGATGTTCGGCTCCCCTGGGAGCGGTAAAACCATGTTGGCAAAACGCTTTCACACCATTTTACCTGAGTTGAATAACGAACAGGCCTTAACCAGCGCTGCAATCCATTCATTAAGAGGCAAAAAAATCGATGGCGCCACCTGGCGCCGACCGCCATTTCGCTCCCCCCACCATACCGCCTCTATGGTGGCTCTGGTCGGTGGCGGACAACCACCGAAACCCGGTGAAATATCTCTCGCACACCATGGTGTTTTATTTTTAGATGAGTTACCTGAGTTTCAGCGTTTCGTTTTAGAAACCTTACGCGAGCCCATAGAATCAGGAACGGTGTGTATTTCACGTGCATCACAACAAGTTGAGTTTCCAGCCCAATTTCAACTGATTGCCGCCATGAACCCTTGCCCCTGTGGCCAAGCAGGGAATGCCGGGGCGTATTGTTTATGTTCTACGGATCAAATTAATCGTTATTTGGCAAAATTATCCGCGCCCTTTTTAGATAGAATTGATATTCAAGTGCATATCCAACCCTTATCTCAAGAAGAGCTCTTAAGCAAAACCGATCCCGCCATTCGCTTGAGCGAAGTGATTAAACAACAAGTCTATGAGCTCCAACAAACCCAATTAGAGCGCCAAGGCTGTTTAAATGCGGCCCTTGGCCCCAAACAATGCGAAGAGAGCTGCCAGTTAGGCCAAGCCGAAGACGCGTTTTTAAGACAAGCCATGAAACGCTTAAACCTATCGGCGAGAGGCTATATCCGGCTCTTAAAAGTAGCTCGCACCATTGCTGATCGTGAACAACAAGACACCGTAAAAGTCGAAGCTCTACAACAAGCCTTGGTATTTCGCCAGACGATACAGTTGCCTAAGTGAAAAAGGTGTGATTAAAAGTGCGGTTTTCTATGCTCAAAAATCGTGGGCAAAGGAGCCAGGCCACAAAATCTCTAGCTGCTGGAAGCCCCGGCGACGTGCCCACCGGTCACTCAGAGCCACCGGTGGGCACGTCGCCCGGTAGAATCCAATATCCGGAAAGCTTAGCGTTGGGCTCCTTTGCCCACCCTACGGTCTCCCGGCGGTATCCACCCTCGGTTAGCAAAAAAACTAAGTGAAGAATTTGCGTCAACGTCCAAATGGTATATACTAATAAATATATACTAAATGGGGCCTAATGATGAAAATAGCGAAATTATTTCAAAATGGTCAAAGTCAGGCGGTGCGTTTACCTAAAGAATTTCGTTTTGAAGGACAGGAAGTGTTTATTAAAAAAGTGGGATCGGCCATCATTATGTTTCCCATTGAAAACCCATGGGGGTCGCTCGTTAACAGCCTCAGTAAATTTTCAAGCGATTTTATGGAAGCCCGCAATCAACCCAAGCAACAAGATAGGGACGATCTTTTCTCATGAAATATATGTTAGATACCAATATTTGTATTTACTTGATTAAAAAACAACCCGAACACGTGCTTCAAAAATTTAAATCATGCAGCATTGGTGATATTTGTATCTCTTCCGTGACCTATGCCGAATTGATGTATGGCGTTGAAAAAAGCCAACATCATCAAAAAAACATGATTGCTTTAAACGAATTTACACTGCCCTTAGATCTGATCTCGTTTGATGATGAAGCGGCCCGTCATTATGGGCGAATCCGTACGTATCTTGAAAAAAAAGGTATGCCGATTGGGGCGCTAGATTTAATGATTGCCGCCCATGCGCAGCGCTTGGGTTTTACTTTAGTCACTAATAATGTCAAAGAATTTGATCGTATCCCCAATTTAATCATTGAAGATTGGGTTCATCCCTCTACGTAAGTACTCTGACGACATTACATAGTATCCTAATTTCCCGAAAAATTATCGCTAGGTTTTACTTGGCAAGTTCAATATTTAAACACTCCAAGATTTCCCTCTGTGGCTTCGTTAACTCGGTAAGGATATAACCATACTTACCAGAGTATTTGATTTTTGTCAGCGTC
>JAPLRL010000049.1 GCA_026399205.1 Gammaproteobacteria bacterium | reverse complement strand
CTTTACCACATTGTCCAAATAAAGTTCCATCGAAAGCTTCCCCATAAAAATGTCCCTTTTTTATGTTCGGTAACATTATTTATGATGCAACGAATCAAAAAATTCCTGCTTTGGGTAACATTCTTTATGATGCAACTCGCGCCTGCCCTGAGAGTAGACAAAACAAACTAAACCAGTGTATGCTAACTGCCTAGAATTATATCATTTAAATGAGTCTTTACATGCAACCCACTCTTCCCCACCTGACCACCAACGCAGCCAATAAAGTGCACGAATTGAGGGTCGAAGAAAATAACCCCGCACTGCATCTTCGGGTCTATATCACAGGCGGTGGTTGCTCAGGCTTTCAATATGGATTCACCTTTGATGAACACATCGCTGAAGACGATCTCATCGTTGAGCAAACCTGCTCAGATGGCCTCAATGCGGTTAAAGTTCTCATCGACCCCATGAGTTATACCTATTTAAACAAAGCAGAAATCGACTACGCCAGTGATCTACAAGGCGAGCATTTTGTCATTCGCAACCCCTCAGCCAAAACGACCTGCGGCTGTGGATCTTCCTTCAGCATGGACGAGGATGAAGAAGATACACAAGATGAAGAAAAATAGCCTAGCTGACAATCAACTCCTGGTTCCAACCAAGCAAGGCTTTCTATGCCGGGGTGGTTGGTCTATCTTGCATCTGGCTAGCTTCACTCCCCTCATTAAACATTTTGCGTTCCCTCAAAAAAAATCACTCGTTATCGATGGCAGCCAACTTGCCGAATTTGATAGCTCAGGTGCACTGGCCCTAACCCATTGCATTGAAAAGTTAAAAGCCCAAGGCAACACCATCACCCTCGAAGGGTTTAACCAAGAACAACATGCCCTACTTGATTTAATCACTAAACAAAAAGAAAATCTCTCTTTGGCACCCGCGCAAACCTCACACGACGATCCGCTCACGTTCATTGGCAAAGAAACAGTTGCCAAACTCATTCAAACAGATGATTTTATTATTCTACTCGGTGATTTAACCACGCAGTTTTTTCAGGCATTTACCCATTGGAAACGCTTTCAATTACCCAGTGTCATCTCAGTGGTGCATTCAGCAGGGCTCAATGCGCTCCCGATTCTTGGGTTACTCTCTTTTTTAATCGGCGTGGTCCTCGCCTATCAAATGGGCTTACAACTGCAAACGTATGGTGCCAATATTTTCATCGCGTATCTTTCTGGCATGGCTATTTTTAGAGAATTCGGCCCCTTAATTACTGCCATTATTATCGCAGGACGCACCAGCTCTTCGTTTACCGCACAAATCGGCAGTATGATTGTGAATGAAGAAGTCGACGCGATTCAAGCCATGGGGCTCTCGCCTGTAGAGCTCCTTGTGATGCCCAAGGTATTGGGGCTTCTTATTATTTTTCCTATTTTAATTTTTTGGTCGGATTTATTTGGCATTCTTGGCGCCATGCTGATGTCTAAAACATCGTTAAGTGTGGGCTATGGTGATTTTCTAAGTCATTTACAAGATTCCGTCGGAACGAAGCAGTTCTACATCGGTCTATACAAAGCCCCGGCGTTTGCGATGATTATTGCCATGGTCGGCTGTTTTCAAGGGTTTCGCGTACTCAACCGAACAGACAGCATTGGGGTACAAACCACCAAGAGTGTCGTTCAGGCCTTGTTTCTCATCATTGTGGCTGATGCGATTTATTCGGTGATCTACAGTTGGATGGATCTCTAATCATGGCTGAACCCATCATTGAAATCACGGGCTTAAAAAATTACCTAGGTGGCCAATGGGTTCATAAAGGGCTCGATCTCAGCGTCAATAAAGGAGAAATTTTAGCCATTATTGGTGGCAGCGGCAGCGGTAAAACAACAATTTTTCGCTCTTTAATGATGTTAAGCACCCCGACCGAAGGCTCAATAAAAATATTTGGCCAAGATTTAAAGGGTCTCACTGAACAACAAGCCAATACACTACGTCAGCGCTGGGGGGTATTATTTCAACATAGCGCCCTCTTCTCATCAATGACCCTCTTAGAAAACATCACGTTTCCCATGCATGAATTCACCACCCTCGATGAATCATTCATGCGTGAACTCGCTTTATTAAAACTCAGCTTAGTGGGCTTACCCAAAGAAGCGGCTTACAAATACCCTTCTGAGCTCAGTGGCGGCATGCAACGCCGCGCGGCCGCTGCCAGAGCCTTGGCGATGGACCCCGAATTACTGTTTCTAGATGAGCCCACCACGGGTTTAGATCCACGTGGCGCTCGTCAATTTGACCAACTGGTCTTATTTTTAAGAAAAGCATTAAATTTAACCATTGTTTTCATCAGTCACGATCTCGAATCCTTAAAAACTGCAGATCGGGTGGCCTTTTTGGGAGAAGGAAAGGTGCTAGATGTCGCGCCCTTAAAGCAACTCATGAAAAATCGCCATCCAATGATTGCTGATTACTTTAATACCTTTTAGACTATAGTAGATTAATTTTTAAATAACTTGTAGGTTGGGCCTTGGCCCAACATGAGATCTTTGTTGGGCCAAGGCCCAACCTACGGCTTCAAAATAGAGGATCATACATTTGGAATCTAAGACGAATTACGCAATTGTAGGGGTTGTGGTGTTAGTTTTAATCGCCGCACTCATCGCCGCCATCATCTGGCTGTCCGTTGGATTTGACCAAAAAAAATATGATTTCTATGAAGTATACATGCGTGAAGCCGTTTCAGGGCTGACACCAGACGCGCCTGTTAAATTCAATGGCGTCAAAGTGGGGTATGTGAAAGGGATTCGCTTAAATCTCAAAGATCCACAACAAGTCGAGCTGCTTTTAACGATTTCACATGAAATCCCTATCACCACCAGCACCAGTGCAACACTGATTTCTCAAGGCATCACAGGCTCGACCTATATCGGGCTATCGGCAAGCTCGCCTGATCTCACCCCACTGCGCGCTTTACCAGGCTTTCCCTATCCCATTATCCCCGCTAAACCCTCTTTATTTAATCAGCTGGATAATGCATTAAAAGGGGTCTCCAAAAACATCGATGCGGTGACGATTCAAATAAAACGCGTCTTCGATAAAGAAAACTCCGAAAACATCAAAGAAACATTAAAAAACTTGCGTATATTCACCTCTAATATTGAAAAAGACAGTACTCAGTTCCATGAAATTATCCTCAATATCAATAAATCGACCTTACAATGGCCACAGCTCACCTCGCAAATGACCGCAGGGGTCACAAACTTCTCGGAATATACCATCCCAACCGCAAATTCATTGCTGAAGCATCTCAATCGCATGGCCATTAATCTTGAAAAAACCAGCGGGGATCTTAAAAATAACCCGTCCGTTCTCATCAGAGGGACAACCCCTCCCAAAGCAGGTCCAGGAGAATAAATTATGTTTCGACTCACCTCATTGCTGCTTTGTATCGCGGTGCTCCTTTGTAGCTGTGCAGTCGCACCACTGGTCAAAAACCAATATACCTTTACGACCTATCACACCAAGGTTTACAACAAGCACCCGCGCCTGCCTTCTATTTATGTCAGCATGCCAGAATCCGTCGCCGGCTTAGAAACCGAACAAATGATATATCGAAAAGTCCCTTATGAGACCGGCGCGTTTATACACAACGTTTGGAGCAATACCCCCGCTGAAATGCTGTATCCTTTGATAGTCCAAAGCTTAAATGATACCCATGCGTTTCGTGTGGTCTCAGCAGGTTCACATGCCGAGAGCTTCCAATACCGCTTAAATACCGATATTTTAAAAATGATTCAAAATTATTTAGTCACCCCAAGCCAAATGCAAGTGACCATCAGCGCGATTATCACCGACACCAGCGACGGCAAGCCCGTCGCCTCAAAACTATTCCGTTATCAAGTGCGCTGTCCTAGCGACACCCCTTATGGTGGGGTTGTCGCTGCGAACCAAATCATCGCGCGCTTCACCAGTGATCTTGCTATCTTTGCCGTCACTGCGGTTGCACATCACGCGGGGCGCTAAAGAGTTCATCTAAAAAATAGACCATCGATTGCATCGAGCGGCGTTCGGCTTGCTCGTTATACATTGTCCCAAGTGCTGCATCATGCGCCAAAGGATTCGTAAACGCATGTTGAGTCTGACCATACATATGAACCTGCCAATCAACGCCTGCTCGAGTCATCTCGTCCGCAAAGGCATTCACAGCAACCGGCGTCACCATAGGGTCGTCATAGCCATGCAACACCAATACTTTTGCCCCTATCGGGTGAGCGTGTAGCTCTTCTGGCTGGTTTAACAAACCATGAAAACTCACCACCCCATTCACCTTTGCGCCACTTCTTGCTAAATCGAGTACACTTAAGCCACCAAAGCAAAACCCAATCGCAGCCACACGTTGGCTATCCACCTCAGGTAACTCAGACACCGCTCCCAGCGCCGCTAACATCCGCGCTCGCAACAAGCGCCTATCAGCCATTAAAGGCTCCATCAACGCCATTTTTTCTTCATTGGTCGAGCCCGTCCGCCCCTGGCCATATAAATCAATTGCAAACCCAACATAGCCTAATTTCGCCAACTGCTCCGCTTTTTGACAAGCAAAGGCATTGCGACCCGACCAATCATGCGCAACCAACACTGCAGGACGCGGCTCTTGAATACGATCATCATAAGCTAAATAAGCATGACACTCTTGTTCACCGTGGTAATACAGATAATTTGAAGTATGCATAAAACCTCATCCTTTGGGTTGTGATTAAAGGAATGAGAGTATACTGGGGATGAGGGAATTTCAAATATAAAGTGTCTTACACTCGAATACCCCCTCTCCCTCGCTAGAAGTTTGAACAATATGCTGATGTTCTTCGCGGGGGAGGGTTGGGGAGGGGGAATATCTTGTAAACCCCCTCCCTAACCCTCCCCCGCGTTCGACTTACGCGTCTTAGAAGACGCTTCGAGCGCGGGAGAGGGGACAGATTGGAGTATATAAAAACTTAGGGACATTATCTCATATTTGTTGAATAAGGACTTGTTACCAATGCCTTAGGCGGATTCGAAGTCCTTGGACCCCGAGAAACTTCCGCGCGCTCAAGATAATCATCATCCCGAACATGAACCTTCTCATCACGCTTAGCAGCAGAATACCCACCCTTCACCGCATGTACAATCGTAGCCACCAATCGCGTAAAGAACCGGACCAACTCAATCGCCACAGACGCCACAGCTGTAAATAACAAAGCGGGTGCAAGCAAGAGGCGGGTCGCGCCATCACGAAAATACATATTCGCGCGAACATCATCGCCTTTTATTTTGAAATACAGCGCTTTAACCATAGAAATAATCCCTTGAGAAAATTCAAACAGTGCTGGAATCACCAAGGCGATACGCGCTATTTCAGATACCAATGGGATCTCAAACGCTGTTGAGGCGTTCGCCACTGCCATGAAAGGGCCTGCAAAAAAACCTGCGCCAAAACTAGAAATATTTTGGTAAGGTGCGAGGAAATAAAACTTCGGATCCCTCATGCGATCTCTAACTGGATGCCAAGCACGTTTAATGACTTCGGCTAAAATAGACACTTCTTGAGGCACATTCGTATCTTGAGGCACATTCGTATCTGTAGGCGAAGAAAAAATATAAGGACTCCTACAAGCATGTAGATAATGTTTAGCATAGTTGCCTACCTTAACCTTAGCCCCTGGCTCAGAACCATAGAACTCTTTGGCATTCTCGTACCAATCTTTCAATAATTGCCAGGGTAGAACAGCTTCTGGGGTGCCTGATGAGACAGCCGTAACATAATATTCTCCCCGACGCTCTTCATTCGCCTTTCTTTGTCGTTCCATAGTTACACTCCTTTAACAAATTCAAGTTACAAACTTGAGCAATATAACGAAAGCATTTTCAAATGTCAAAAAATAATACGATCGAGATAACTTATTGGTTTTTAGTGTTAATTTTAGAAGCACAATATTAATTTATAGCACTATTAGATTAGATGTAAGAACGTAGGGTGGACAAAGGAGGCACACACGGCGCTTTTCACCCTCTACCCCACCTTCAAAAACAACTGCGTAAAATACAAATGCCCCGCACTATCCCTCGCTAAGCCAATCCCAGTATAATCATAATGCCCACGAATATTCGCCAAATGATGCGGGCTGGTTAACCAATTTTTAACCACGTCATGACCATCACGATAGCGATACGCTACATTCTCTGCCGCCCCATTCGGGTGCTCGACATGCGCGTACATATGTTTAACCCTGTCGTTAAATCCGTTGTGTCCGAATGGCATGCGGTGTTTAGCCATATCTAGACTATGTTTGTATGCTTCTACAGACATATCTTGCTTCAGTTTCAGTGGGTTTAACCCATGCTGGGTTCGATAGTGATTGACGTCATTTAGAATATCTTGCACGGTGCGATCGATGTTCTCAGCGTGTACATTAACCCCACAACAGAGCCCCATCACTAATATCATTTTTTTCAATTGTTGAATCATTACCGCACCTATTTAGGTAAAAAATGAGCATTATACTTAAGCTTCCACTCAGATACAATCCGAGCCGCGACCGTGAGGGAGCGGAAGTTTTAACTATTCCGCTCCCTCACGGTCGCGGCTCGGATTCCGTGCTGTCGGATTTCGTGCTGTCGGATTCCGTGCTAGAAATATATTTAAAACCAAGATATAATCTGCCCCTATTTATAAGCCCTAATACCGAGGATCCACCATGAACAAAGAGGATGTTTTTCCAAAAATCCGAGAAATTATTGCTGATGTCTTAGTGATTGATGAAGAAACGATTCAACCGACCAGCCGACTCATTCAAGACTTAGGTGCTGAATCTATCGACTTTTTAGATCTGATTTTTCAACTTGAAAAAACCTTTCAAATTAAAATTCCACGCGGTCAAATTGAGCGTAATGCACGCGGCCATCTCAGCGAAGCAGAATTTGAAAAAGGCGGCGAAATTACGCCACAAGGCCTCGATGTGCTTAAAGCCTATTTAAGTGAAGTCCCGGCTGAGCATTTTAAATCCCATATGAAACTGGCTGACATCCCCATGCTGTTTACCGTTGAAACATTTTGTAAACTTGTGACTGCGGCGAGTGCAGAACAGCAAGCCTGTGAAACCGTTGTCTAATGCGTTTTTTATTTGTTGATCGCATTATCGAGCTCATTGAGGGGAAGCTCATCCGTGGCATCAAACATGTCACGCTTGACGATGCATTTTTATATTGCAATCCCCCTCAAACGCCCACTTTTCCACCCGCCCTTATCGGCGAAACCTTAGGTCAGTTGGCCGCCTGGAATGTCATGGCGACGCAAGACTTTCAATCTCGCCCGGTCGCTGGCATCGTGCAAGAAGCCACGCTACTGCGCCCTGTAAAGGCGGGTGAAACCCTATTGCTTGAATCATTCATCGATAACCTCGATGCCAGTGCCGTCACTTACCACAGCATTGCCCGTGTCGGCGATGAACCTGTTTTTACCCTAGATGGCGCATTGGGGCCATTGCTTCCCATGGAGGATTTTATTGATGAATCCTTGGTGCGGTTGCAGTTTGATCAAATTTATCATCCGCTGGAAAACGCTCATCCCAAAGAAGAAGATTGTCATCCCCGCGAAAGCGGGGATCCATCCATTATGCTGCACAGTGCCGTTCGCCCCATGCCATGGCTACACTTTGATCGCATCGTCTCCTTTGAGCCGCATAAAACCATTACAGCCGAAAAAAGAGTGACGTTCAGCGCCCCTTATTTTCCCGATCACTTCCCCAAAAAACCAGTGTTACCGCTGACGGTGTTACTAGAATGCATGTTAAATTTAGCCACACACTTGGTGCCACAAAAAACGACAGCAGCAACGCCCGTGCGCTTAAGAAAAATAAAAATGAAAACTTTTATCCAACCGGGCGATGTCATCCGCACCACGCTTACGGTTCGCTCACAAACAGCGCATGAATTAACCCTTCAAAGCATGACTGAGCTAGACGGAAAACGCATCTGTGTGGCTGAGCTGATTTACCCCATGGAGTCACTCACATGAGCGCACACCGCAGACGGGTTGCCGTCACCGGATTAGGCCTTGTTTCTCCGCTCGGGCATCTTGTGGCTGATACTTGGCATAGCTTGCTCAGAGGTGACTCAGGGATTGATATCATTCAACAATTTGATGCCTCCGCTTTTCCTGCACGCATTGCAGCAGAAGTGAAAAACTTCCCTACCCCGCTCCCCACGAATAAAGCAGAGCGCTTTGCCATGGCGTTTTCGCATTTTGCATTGCAAGCAGCTAAAGAAGCCATACAAGACGCAGGCATTCATCCCACAGATGAAACGGCAACCCAATGGGGCATTGCTGTTGGCAGTGGCATGATGACCGCAGAATTTGAGTATTTAAAACGCTTTCAACGGGCCTCCGCAACCACAGGCATCCCTGACTGGCAAGCTCTACAACGCGATGACAGTGATTTTTTTAACCTCACTGATTTTGGAAAAACCACTTCTAATGCAGGTTTAAGCCTGCTCATTCAATCATTTGGCATCCGCGGTTTTGCAACCTCAGTCCACACCGCCTGCGCCTCAGGCGGACAAGCGCTAGGCTTAGCCTTACGCGCCATTCGCCGCGGTGATGCTGATGTCATGCTAGCCGGTGGGTTTGATTCAATGATCCACCCCTTAGGCCTCTCCAGTTTTTGTTTATTAGGCGCTTTATCAACCTATAACGATGACCCCGCCTCTGCCAGCCGCCCGTTTGATGGCACCCGCAATGGCTTTGTATTAGGCGAGGGCGCTGCATTTTTAGTCTTAGAAGAATGGGAAAAAGCACGCGCGCGTGGCGCACACATCTATGCCGAATTTGCAGGCGAAGGTAATTCGCTGAGCAGCTACCGCATCACCGACTCCCACCCAAATGGAGATGGCGCCATTCAAGCGATTAACCGCGCCCTACATGATGCCCAACTCTCCGCCCACGATATTGACCATATTAATGCACATGGCACCTCAACCAAAATGAATGATCTGAGCGAAACCAATGCCATTAAAGCCGTATTTCGTGACCGTGCTTATGACATCCCGGTGAGTGCGACTAAGAGCCAAACCGGGCACCTAATCGCTGCCGCAGGCGCACTAGAGGCCGTTTTGACCGTATTAAGCTTACAACACGGGGTCTTACCACAAACCGCCAACCGCTTTAGCCAAGATCCTGACTGCGATCTTGACTACATCACCGAGGGTCCACGAGAGCAACCGATTCAGGCTGCACTTTCTAACTCTTTTGGCTTTGGTGGCTCAAACAGTTCCCTGGTGTTCACCCATCCTGAGAGGTCATCATCATGAGCGCACCTAGCGTCTATATTACAGGCATGGGAATGCTCACTGCCGCAGGTCACTCAGTAGAAGACAACTGGGCCTCACTGCTCAACGGAACCAGCCATCTGCGCCCCATCACTGGTTGGGATTTAAGCGGCTGGCCCTGTCAATTGGGTGGTGAATTAACCTCCTTTGAACCCGCCAAACAGCTTCCCGATCGTAAATTGCTTAAAATTATTTCCCGCCAAGACACCTTTGGTTTATTTGCCGCCCAAGGTGCGATTCAACATAGCGGGCTGCTCGACCATCGTGAAACGCTACCCACTCAAGAAGCCTTTAATGACATGACCGGTATTTATGTCGGCTCGCCTGGCAATAAATACCTGCAACAATACGATTTTTTACCCTTGCTGGCCAAAACCGGCGATGACATGCCCGCTTTTGCCACTCACCTCTCTGAAGAAGTCCACCCCATGTGGCTATTACGGATTTTGCCCAATAATGTGCTTGCCTATACGGGCATTCAATATGGATTTAAAGGTCCTAATCACAATATTGCCAACCATGCCATCGGCGGTAGCCAAGCTTTAATCGAAGCCTTTCATGCCATTCAATCCGGTGAAATTGATAGAGCAGTCGTGGTCGCCTATGATTTGGGTCTCGAGCCCCAGGCTTTGTTTTATTATGATAAATTAGGCCTACTGAGCCCAGATGGCTTAAAACCCTTTGACGAAGCCCATAATGGCACAGTCTTGGCCGATGGCGCTGCGGCTATCGTTTTAGAGAGCAAAGCCAGTGCACAAGCAAGACAAGCCACCTGCTTTGCCGAGTTACGCGCAGCTGCCTCACAAACCGAATGCGCGGGCTTATTTGGCTTAACCGAAGGTGGCGCGCCGCTAGAAGCGCTCATGCAACACGTCATGCATAAAGCACAATGCACGCCAGAGCAACTTGCGTTTACCATTGCACACGGTAATGGCAGTAAAGGATCAGATCACGCCGAAGCGGCCGCCTTAACCCGCTTTCTCGCAGCAACCCCCTCGCCCGTCAGTGCATTTAAATGGAGCATGGGACACACCTTGGTTGCCTCAGGATTAGTCGATACTATTCTTGCAACACTAGCACTGAATAAGCGCACTTTACCCGGCATTGCACCGCTAACAACGCCGCATCACAGCGCACAATCGCTTGACCTCTCTCCACACACCCGCCAGATTGACCATGGGGATGTGGCCCTCATCATCAACCGAGGATTCGCCAGCATGAATGCATGCATCGCGATTAAAGCCTGTGATCCCTTCCTACATTGAACGCGTTAAACAAGCCCCCATCACCCGCATAGGCAAATGGATTGCACGGTTTTTGCCTTATCGGCAACGCGTGGTACTGGCCAATATCAATCGCGTCTATGGCGATCACTTAACAGCGGCTGACAAACAGCATTTGATCGTCGCGTTTTATTCTCATCTGGCGACGTTTATCAAAGAAATGGTGACCTTACGTTTTTTAAGTGAAACCAAGCTCAAACAAAAAGTCACCGTCACCGGACATCAGCATGTATTAGATGTAGCAGCCTCCGGCAAAGGCGTTTTACTCCTCACCGCTCACCTAGGCAATTGGGAATTTGCCCCCCTCGGCGCAATCCTCAATTTCAAAGCGTTTCGCGGCCATTTCCACTTTATAAGACGCACACTTACTAATAAAACCATTGAACGCATTCTCTTTAACCGTTACCACAAAGCAGGCTTAAGGATCATCCCTAAAAAAGGATCTCTACAACAAGTCTGCGACGTCCTAGAACAAAACCATGCCATTATTTTCGTGCTAGACCAACACGCCGCCCTCACGAATCGTGACGGCATTGCCGTTGAGTTCTTTGGAGAAAAAGCAGGAACCTATCGCAGCCTTGCAAGCATTGCAAGACACACTGGTGTCCCTGTGATTCCAACAGAAACTTATCGACAAGCTGATGGGAGTCATGTGTTGGCTTTTCATGCGCCATTAGAATGTCAAGATTATCCGTCTTCTCAAGAAGCCCTGTATCAGAATACTAAACGGTATAATGAAGCGCTGGAGCAAATGATCTTGCGTCATCCTGAGCAGTGGATGTGGGTGCATAAGCGCTGGAAGTTGTAAATCACCCCGATCTGCCCCCTCTCCCGCGCACGAAATTTGAAAAGTATATTAATCTCTTTCGCGGGGGAGGGTTGGGGAGGGGGTAAACCAAGTTTTAAACCCCCTCCCTAACCCTCACTGCCATTAAGTTAAGCCGATTTGCCATTTTGGTAGATGGGTTGGCTTGACTCATGAAAAGAAAGTGCCAAGAAAACGCCCAGTCATTATTTTTGGCCGGAAAGATCTGTGTCTCAGGG
>JAPLRL010000022.1 GCA_026399205.1 Gammaproteobacteria bacterium | reverse complement strand
ATCCAGGATCACGTCAAACAGGAGGATTATAAATGGGGAAAAAATGCATGGGAGTTTTGAAAAAACTACCGAAAACCCTGTCAACCCCTAAATGCAAAAAAATTAAAAATATTTTTCTGCGCAGGCTTGCCGTAAGGTCACCATTATTCTAACCGTACAGCGGATTTACTATCACCTCATCAACAAACCCATCTTCGAGCGTATTTTTACCCTCTCTGAAGATGAGCAAGCTGTGATAGATAACATCGATAAACTCAATAATCCCGCAGCTCAAGCGCAATTAAAGCAATCGCCAGCTTTCATATTGGCATACATAAAGCAAATCACGAAAAGCCAACTTGAGAACAACAGCCATCTCTCATTCCGTTTAGATATAAAAAATTTGGATGAAGAAAAACGAACAATAGATAATCCACCACAACTCACCTTATGTATGAGGCACAGTACTGTTGGGCATAACTTTTCCTACGCCTATACTGCACTGCACCTCGATTATAAGAATCCAACAGAACGCCAATTACTACAAGATTTGCTCTGTTTAGATCTAGGTGGGATTCGAACTGAATCCAAACTATCACCAATTCAACTCGACCGTTTAAACCGTTATCTGTCAATAGCAAAAGAAGAAGAAGAATATCCATCATACCTTGATCCAGATGATGTATTCTGTGCCTTAAGGCGAGAAATTCCTAAGGAGCTACTCCCAAGTGATGTCGTCAATGTTGTTGCTGCGATCTTAAAACCAGCGCGCCTTGGCGTTACATGCACTCAAAACCCACCAAATTTTAATACGAAAGAAGAACTGGTGTACCTCTTTCACTGATACGCCATGGAAAATCCTCCGCGAACTGATGTAACCCAGGTCCATCATACTGGAGCGTAGCGAATGATCCCATTGCGATTAATCTGCTCTCAATTTATACAGAGGCATGGGGTCCGTGGGCGTGGGGCCCAGGGCAAGATCACGAGTGACTGGAAATTAATCTAATAATGTGATCTCATATCTCCTTTGAAATAAAAGGAGCAAAAGAGGTGGCATTAATATCATTAGTAGATTGTTTATCAGTTATTCGAGATCCACGCCAAGAAAGTAAAATTGAGCATGAATTAATTGATATTTTGTAACTCCCCACGTCATCCTGAGCGCCAGCGAAGGATCTCCTGCTAATTAGCACATTGCTAGCTAGGGGGGATCCTTCGCTGGCGCTCAGGATGACGTGTACCTGGGTAGTTACATAATCAAAAACAATTGCACGAAGAAATAGCTGATTTTTTTGAAACGGCGCGTAAATATGCTTTTCACGCGGTCCGTTATGATTATTTTGAAGAGACTCACAAAGGACATGGACGCGTTGAAATCCGTCGCTACTGGATCAGTAATATGCTTGATACCATTAGCAATCCTGGTCGATGGGCTTCTTTGTGTTGTATTGGCATGGTTGAATCTGAGCGATATATTGATGGTAAAACCACAGTGGAAATACGGTATTTTATTACTTCGCTAGTTGCTGATGCCAGGGTTTTTGCTAATGCTGTTAGAAAGCATTGGTCTATTGAAAATCAGCTACATTGGGTGCTGGATGTTTCTTTTAGGGAAGATGATTCAAGGATCAGACGAGATAATGCGCCTGAAATTTTTGGTGTGTTTAGACATGTGGCGATTAACGCATTACGTAACGAAAAAACATGTAAAAAAGGAATAAAAGCTAAGCGGTACAAAGCAACGCTACAACCAGATTATGCCCAGATAGTATTAAATGGTATTTTTTGATCACTCATGCGTTTGCCCTGGACGAGTATGGTATTTAACCCAAGTTTTCAGTAGAATCCTCTTCACGTCCTGGTGGCACAGTGGATAGCGCGGCCCCCTCCTAAGGGGCAGGTCGGCGGTTCGAATCCGCCCTGGGACGCCAATGAAAAATAAGGCAATTTACTAAAAAACTGGAGTTTGGAGTGCGCCAGGATAAACCAACTTAATTAATTTCGGCATGGGTTACTCCCTAAGCAGCCATTTGAATTTACAGCAGTTTACGGACTTAACCCACTGGATGCCAATCAAACCGAAGCGGAACTCATAATAAGTATAGACCAAAGCGTTGGGTATACATATCAACAGCCGCTAGATTTTTGAATGATTTTATGCAACGTCTGCACATCAACCGGTTTTGAAAAATAATACCCCTGAACATAATCACACCCGTTCTCTTTTAAAAAGTAACTCCCCACCACGTCATACCGAGCGCAGCGAGGGATCTCCTTGGTGTTGCAAGAATTAATTTAATAATGAAAGTAACTCCTCAGGTTGTGGTTGTGGATAAGTTTGTTTTATTAGCACTCACAACGAACAAACGTCATCCTGAACGCAGTGAAGGACCTCCTGAATTTGGCTAG
Organism: Gammaproteobacteria bacterium; assembly: GCA_026399205.1. Lineage (GTDB taxonomy): Bacteria > Pseudomonadota > Gammaproteobacteria > Legionellales > Legionellaceae > 2-12-FULL-37-14. The sequence continues at coordinate 237 of JAPLRL010000022.1, read as the reverse complement.
ATCTTTGTCAAATTGAGATCCTTCGCTACGCTCAGGATGACGTACCTGGGTAGTTACCTTTAGCAAATGCCAAAACCTTCGTTTCAAAGGATTGCAATTGCTCATAGGCAACTTTGTTAAATGTAGCAATAGAAGCCGTCGCTATAGGCAGCTTATACATATCCATAAACAACTGCTGGATCCGATCCTCTGGTATCAAATGCTGATTTTGATAGTACACAACCCAAGAGCGAACTC
>JAPLRL010000010.1 GCA_026399205.1 Gammaproteobacteria bacterium | reverse complement strand
GATAACGAAATGCAAATCAATAGGTGGGAAAAACCACAACGAGCCCGCGCGTTCATTCAAAGTACAGAGCCATAACACGTTAATTCAAAGCACAAAGCGTGGACAAAGGAGCCAAACACCGATGCCATCGATTAGCACAACCCAAAAGGCGACGTGTCCACCGGTCACTCGGACCGCCTGAAGTGCTCGAAAAGCCTCGAGCGATAGCGAAGCACGTCATCCTGAGCGTAGCGAAGGATCTCAATTTGACAAAGATCTAGCCAAATTCAGGAGGTCCTTCACTGCGTTCAGGATGACGTTTGTTCGTTGTGAGTGCTAATAAAACAAACTTATCCACAACCTGAGGAGTTACAATAAATGGCTAAAGTGCAGTAGAATACATAGAAGCTACCGGCCAAAATGCATTGAAGTTTTTATTCAGACTCGCCTAGAAAAACTGAGTTTTTAAGTGCCATTCGCTCCATAGGAGTTACTGTATAATGGGTCAGGGAGAAATGACTAGCAAAGAGTTATCAGCTTATAGAGAATGAAGCTCAAAGCTCTTTTACGTTTAAATGCACTTCATTGGAAGCAAATTTGGCCACAATATCCAATTCACCACCCATGGCTTCAATATAACGCTTAAGGGTAGATAGTTTCATGTCCCGCCGCCTCTCTGTTCTGGAGACATTAGCTTGTTTAGTATTAAGTTTAACTGCCATATCTTCTTGAGTAATATGCAATTGCTCACGTATTTCATGTAAAAGAACTTCTTTAAGTAATAGACTTGTTTTTTCTTCAACCGCCTTTTTCGCAGTTAAGCTCATGTTGTTTTTTAATGTTGAAAAAGACTTACTCATTGTTCTTTTCCTCCGTCTTTAAAATTAAGAGATGCTTTTGGTACAAACGCTCAGCAACAGGAATATTTTTCTCATACCAACGGTCACCTCCCGTTTTGTTATCGCCCAAAAGTAAAATTGCGCAACGTCTCGGATCAAAAGCATACAAAACTCAGTATGGTTCGCCGGCATGCTGGATACGTAATTCACGCAAGTGCGTGAGTTTTGAGCCCTCAATTCCAGATGAAAAAGGAAATTTTAGATTCGGTCCGCATTGTTCTAATAGATTGACTGTTGATGCGATATCAATCTGTTCTCCCTCCGTGAGACTTTCCCACCAAAATTCAAATTCATCGGTATATTCAACATCCCATATCATTACTATAGTCCAATAATATATTACACGCAAGTTATATTACTTTAGTGTAATGTTTTTGGCAGAACAATTCAACAGGTTTCAACTCCACCGGTCACTCGGACCGCCTGAAGTACTCGAGGCGCCCCGAGCAACGGTGGGCACGTCGCCCGAAAGTGCGCAGTAACCCGCAAATTCATCGTGGGCTCCTTTGTCCACCCTACGCGTTCATTCGAAGTACAGAGCGGTAATGCGTTCATTCGAAGCACAGAGCCGCAACACATTCATTCAAAGCACAGCGCGGTAGGGTGGACAAAGGAGCCAAACACCGATGCCATCGATTAGCACAACCCAAAAGGCGACGTGTCCACCGGTCACTCGGACCGTCTGAAGTACTCGAGGCGCCCCGAGCGACGGTGGGCGCGTCGCCCAAAAGTGCGCAGTAACCTGCAAATTCATCGCGGGCTCCTTTGCTCATATGTTTAATGATACCTACATCACCTTGGCTCAACACTTTTTCTAACGAATATGTGTTGACTTATACATTTTTATGATGGTATTTATGTGAAACATAGCATATTTACAGGGTGTAACCATTCAAATGAAACGGCATATTTTTGAAAATTTACGACAATGGAAAGAGAGTTCATCACGTAAGCCCTTAATTTTAAAAGGAGCAAGGCAAGTTGGGAAAACCTATGTTTTAATGAAATTTGGTGAGCAATGCTATGATAATGTAGCTTACCTAAACTTTGAAAGCTCTCCTCAATTGTACGAGTTATTTGAACGAGGCTTAGATCCTCATGATATTATTAAAGTTTTGGCTATTGAACTTTCGTCTGAGATTATTCCAGGAAAAACACTCATTTTTTTTGATGAAATTCAAGAATGTCCAAATGCGTTGAATAGTTTAAAGTATTTTAATGAATTGGCGAATGAGTATCATGTTTGTGCGGCGGGATCTCTTTTAGGGGTTACGCTTGCCAACAACAAAGGATTTCCTGTTGGTAAAGTTGATTTTTTAAATCTGTATCCTTTCAATTTTATTGAATATTTAGAGGCCGGAGGTGAAGCCAGGTTAGTTCAGTATCTCGAAAACATCCAGATTATCGAGCCATTACCCAGTATTTTGCATGAAAAGCTATTGCGATTTTTTAAAACGTACTTATTTGTGGGGGGAATGCCTGCGGCCGTGCTCGAGTATGTGACAAGTGGTGATTTTAATCGTATTCGAGTTGTGCAGAAAAGTATACTTGAGGCTTATCGACTGGATTTTGCAAAACATGCCCCACAAAATGTATTGATGAAAATAAACCAAGTTTGGGATGTTATTCCAAGCCAACTATCAAAAGAAAATAAGAAATTTATTTATTCCGTCATTCGTAAAGGTGCGCGTGCACAGGAGTTTGAAGTTGCAATTCAATGGCTGCTCGAGGCGGGGTTAATTTATAAAATATACAATATTTCCACACCGAAGTTACCCTTGAGCGCTTATGTTCAACATGATATTTTTAAAATTTGTTTGGTCGATATTGGATTATTAGGCGCATTATCCGATCTTTCGGCAAAAGCTATTATTTATGGTGATGATATTTTTCAGGAATTTAAAGGTGCAATAACTGAAAATTATGTGGCGCAAGCCTTAACGACTCAAGATTATCGATTATTTTATTGGACCAGTGCGGGATGTGCTGAGTTGGATTTTCTCTTGCAACATGATGATGCAATATATCCACTTGAAGTTAAATCCGGCTCCTCATCCAAAAAGAAAAGTTTAATCACCTACATTCAAAAATATGAACCTAAACTTGCGTTTAGGACATCACCCTTAAATTTGATTCGTAACGGCCAAATCATTAACTTTCCGTTATATTTTATGGGATTGGTTCGTCAAATATACCCAACACTGTCGTAGCAACTGTCAATACAGTTGCTACGCGTTCATTCGAAGCACAGCGCCGTAGGGTGGACAAAGGAGCCAAACACCGATGCCATCGATTAGCACAACCCAAAAGGCGACGCGTCCACCGGTCACTCGGACCGCTTGAAGTGCTCGAGGCGCCCCGAGCGGTGGTGGGCACGTCGCCTGATAGAGAGAACACTTAATTATGTTTTTTCTTTGCCAGTGTTTTAATTTCTTCTGGCGATAATTTTGTCATTTTTGATATTAATTCAATATCAAATTTTGCCTCTAACATTCGAAGAGCAGTTTTACTAGCTTCCTGTTGCACAGCTTGTTGCACAGCTTGTTGCACAGCTTGTTGTCCTAATGTCATAACTCTCTCCTCAACATCTTTTGAAAATTGACGATGTAAAAACGTCCAAAATTCTGTTGAATCATTTAAATCGCCTTCGTTATACAGGTAGTATAACATGTCAGCGACATCGTCTCTATAACCTAGCATATCCAGTGTTTTAAACGATTCCAATAAAGCCGTTTCCATATAGGCCTGCAAATTCTTATCAAAAACATGTTTTAAACTTAATAGCAATGCTTGAGCACTAACATGTGCTTGTAACTTAGAGCGCAACTCTTCATCGGGAATGGCGGCAAGATCAATAAGGCAGCTTGGTGATTTAAATAGGTTATCAAATAGGGGCTTGGCTTCCTCAGGCTCTATCATGTCACGCAAGGTTAATGAATGCTTATAAGGGGTTGATGCGTTTGAAATGATTAAAGGGTAAATAAAGGGAAGCTTGTTGGATTTAGCACGGCTTTTTGATGCTTTACGAATATGATCCCAGATGGTGCCGATGTAGCAAAATTGCCGAAGCGGTAGCCAGACGTCAGGGTCGCGTTGTTGCTCGATGAGCAGCCAGATATATGCGTCTTGATGAGTGCTTTTGCAGCGGGTTTTAAACAAAACATCCACTTCCAGAAGGCGGTGCTGCGCGTCGACAAAGGTATCAGGTTGTCGCTCTAAATAATTTAGATCAACAAGGGCTTTGATTTCAGCTGGCAGATAAACCGTTAGCAAACCGCGAGCTGTGCGGATGTTGGATAACAGGCGTCGCACAAGTTTATCGTGCGGTTTATCGACAAGAGATTTTTTGTCATTGGATGTTTTGTTGGTCGGCATTGTCAGTTGGTTTTATATTTTATAATGGATGAGGTTAGTTTACACCGCCCTCTAATACATTGAAAGAAATACATTATGACTGTCTTATATGCAATTTACAGTCAAAGCACAAAGCCGTAGGGTGGACAAAGGAGCCTAACGCAGAAGTTATCGAAGAGCACAACCCAAAAGGCGACGTGTCCACCGGTCACTCGGACCGTCTGAAGTACTGAGGCGCCCCGAGCGACGGTGGGCACGTCGCCCGAAAGTGCGTAGTAACCTGCAAATTCATCGCGGGCTCCTTTGTCCACCCTACGCGTTCATTCGAAGCACAAAGCCGTAATGCGTTCATTCGAAGCACAGAGCCGTAATGCGTTCATTCGAATGCACAAAGCGGTAGGGTGGACAAAGGAGCCAAACACAGAAGTTATCGATGAGCACAACCCAAAAGGCGACGTGTCCACCGGTCACTCGGGCCGTCTGAAGTGCTCGAAAACACCCGAGCGACGGTGGGCACGTCGCCCGAAAGTGCGTAGCAACGTGCAAATTCATCGCGGGCTCCTTTGTCCACCCTACGCGTTCATTCGAAGCACAGAGCCGTAATGCGTTCATTCGAATGCACAAAGCGGTAGGGTGGACAAAGGAGCCTAACGCAGAAGTTATCGATTAGCACAACCCAAAAGGCGACGTGTCCACCGGTCACTCGGGCCGTCTGAAGTACTGAGGCGCCCCGAGCGACGGTGGGCACGTCGCCCGAAAGTGCGTAGCAACCTGCAAATTCATCGCGGGCTCCTTTGTCCAACAACGACTCGTAACGACGCAACATATTTCATTGCACCCCTCTTAATCAGGCGACGTCTTTTAGAGGAATAATGTTTTCAATACCCGATATAGATTGATGAGTCACATTCCAAATATCATATTGGGATTGCAAATTAATCCATATATCAATGCTGGTATTAAGCAGTTTTGATAGGCGCAGCGCCATTTCAGGGCTAACACCTGCGTGTTGATTTAACAATCGAGATAATGTGGTGCGCGTAACGCCGAGGCGAGCCGCTGCCTCGCTGATGGTTAAATCAGTATTATCAATTAAGACGTCTTTTATAATCACACCCGGGTGCAATGGTTTGTGTATCATGATCGTTCACCTCAATGATAGTCTAAATAATCAACCAATATGGCGTCTTTCTCGTTAAAGGAAAATATGACACGCCAATTGGCATTAACCGTTACTGAATAATGATCTTTGAGACTTCCTTTCAAGGGATGAAATCTCATACCAGGTAAATCCATATCTTCTGGCCGTGCGGAGGCATCCAGTAATTGGAGAATAATTTTAAGTTTGGTTTGGTGTTTTGCTTGAATTCTAGAAGTTACTCCATTCTGAAAAAAAAGACGCAAACCTTTATGTTTCCAGCTCTTTATCATCCGTATAGCGTAACGCATCAGATAACGAAATGCAAATCAATAGGTGGGAAAAACCACAACGAGCCCGCGCGTTCATTCAAAGTACAGAGCCATAACACGTTAATTCAAAGCACAAAGCGTGGACAAAGGAGCCAAACACCGATGCCATCGATGAGCACAACCCAAAAGGCGACGTGTCCACCGGTCACTCGGACCATTCCGAGCAGGGAGGACTAACTGGATTTTTTTATATCACGATAAAAATTTTCATGGACGCCCAGTTTGAGAAGAAATAAAATGAACTCTTCTTCGATATAGGTATATCCAAGTAAGGCCTCTTGATCGGTGAATTTAAATTTATGCACCCACAAAAAATCCAAATCTCCTTTTTTACGCTTACCTAGGGTTGGATTTTTTGTTAATTTGATGACTTCTTCATCCAATATTTTTTTTTTGTTGCCCGGATAGTTTTTTTACGGATTTTTTAAACGAAGTCGATTGTTTAACTGTCAAATTCATAATCATCTACCAATCCATTCTCGATTTCAGCTTTAGCAATTAAACTATCGCGTATGACTTCATAAGTCAGATCAGGATTCTCCTCCGCCATTCGCCCGATTTTTGCCCAATGTTCAATCTGACCCGCACTTGAGCGTGACATCACTCGAGCCATTGTTTGTGCTTGTTTGACTAATAAGTCGGATAACCGTACAGAATGCGCCATGTGAGCCTCCAATCGTTGCAATATACGCAAGGAGTGTAGCATAGTGCGACAAACAATCGCAAACAGGCAACGTGCCTGATGTTTTTTTGAACAATGCCTCAACTGAGTTCATGCCAAAAGGCGACGTGTCTACCGGTCACTCGGGCCGTCTGAAGTGCTCGAGGCGCTCTGAGCGACGGTGGGCACGTCGCCCGAAAGTGCGCAGTAACCTGCAAATTCATCGCGGGCTCCTTTGTCCACCCTACAGCGCCCTACGATCTATTCGAAATATAATGTCACATCCCCCCCCATCCGTGCTGGAAACCCAAAGATCACATTGATCAATAAATATATACTTGCTATAATCAAGGTCACTATACAACTAAAAGCGCCATACTGTTTTGTAAAATTTGTTCTACACTTATAGAGTATGGTCAAATTAGAGTGAGAAAGACGATGGGTATGGGCACAGAGTTCACGAACGTTGTTAATCACCTGACTTCTTTGAGTGATAAATCGAAGCGCGCGCTGGATGAGTTGATGGCATATGATCAACAGCTATCCGTTCACGAGATTCAAGATGAACTGAATGAGATGTCACTCGACCGGGATGGTGGAGACCCAATGCGCAAGGCTTATTTGTCAACGCTTCAGAAAACCCTTCCGCCAGCCACAAAAACAAAACTCAACCCGCCTGAGGTATCTGATGCACTGATTACAGAGCTCGCCTCGACCTTTCAAGATTTAAATGCCTTATCTCATTTTTTGCGAGATGCGCCAGCTTTAATTCGAGATAAGCAAAATTTATTTTTAGTTAAATTTTTATCATCACTGCAGGATGCTAAAAAAGAAGCAGAGCAGATTCAAAATCTCTCGAAAGAAGATTTAACAGATACCCTCAAAGGCGCATATGCCGAGAGTAAAAAAGCGCAGATGACGGTACGCACACTGACATCTCAGTTAGAAAAAGTCCATCAAGACATTAAGGCAGCGACAGCAGCAGGCCAAGATATAAAGAAATTAACGGATCAACTTACGAAGCTCACTGAACAATTAGCAGACGTTAATACGGAAAGAGCTGTCTCACAGAAAATAATTCAATTGGGTACGGCTGAATGGGTAAGGAAAAGTGCGGAAAAAGTGTCGGCAGACACGCTGACGCCAAGCAAATATGTGGGTTGGGCAGTACAATTAATCACTGAACTGGCTACGATAGAAGGGGTAAATAAACGCACAGGTGTATTGAGTACTTTGTCTGATTATCACAGTCCGCTTGATGGCTACTCTGTTTTAGATAGGGTTGAAGCCGTGCGGATGAAGGCTTTTAAGTCTCGTCCGATGGGATGGGCAGAAAAAGATGACAAAGACGCTGCTGTTGCGAGGCGTCAGTTGTGCGCTGCGTTGCATGTGGGTGCTGCTGATCGTACATCTTACGCAGAGACCCTGATTGAAAATTCGCGCGCATTGTTGGTCAAATTTGGTGAAGAAGCGGATAAAAAACGCTTCACAGAGGGCAGTGAGGTGTATGCGAGAGCTTTTAATCGAGAATATGTTTCAAGGTTCTCTTCACCAGAGATTACCCTTCAAAATCTTCAGGACCAATTTTTGACTGCGATGGAAGAGGCAAAAAAAGAAGGGAGAAAGGGGAGGCGAAGGGGAGGACTATCTACTAAGGAGCGAACAGCGATAGTAGATGAGTTCTGTAACGCAGTAAAAGATGCGCCAAGCGTAGTGGTTAATGCGTCTGGTGTGATTAACGTGAAGTTTTATCGTGTGGCGCTTGAGGACAAGAGTAAGGTGACCACCCCCTTTAAATCAGTAGAATGCATACTCGAATTTAAAGGTTCAACTTTTACTGATATTCAAAAAGAGATTGAAAAACGGCTGGTTGAAGCGCGTACCACTTTATGGCAAGACAGAAGAAAACGTACTGACGGCCATGATGATCAGGAACAAAAGATTGCTTATCTTGAGCATGCCTTAGAAAGATGGGAAAGTTATCAATCTAGATATGCGACACAATATGATAAAAAGATAACAGATCTCACTGCTACTGAAAAGAAAATATTGGGACAGTTACTTCAAATCAATAGAGTTAAAGGGAACCCAGAATTAATGAATGCATTTGATCTGAGCCTTATAGAAAACTTACATACACTAGAAACTATCATGGCTACGCCACCTATCAAATGGGTTGAATTAAAGAAGATACTAAATAATGACACTGTAGGGCAGGAGGCAACGCAGGTATTAACTAAACTCGCTGCATTAAACTTGAAAGATGAGATCGTAACGGTTAATACACTGGCGCTACGTGATGCAAGAAATAAGATAGATGAGATGGTTATCTGTGCCACTTTGCTCAATGAACAGATTACAGCAATACTGAACACAGCAGAAACTGGAAAATATAAAGCGACTCTGCATGAAAAAAAATGTAGGAGAGACGCTGCAGGCTTAGAAAAAATTCTGACTGATCTCAAAAAAGCGCAACAGGAATTACAAGGAGTCACAACAGCGAAGTCGGCTCGCGACATAACGGAGAAGGCGGCAGCGTGTTCAAGAGAGTTAGTTAACATCTCAAGTGCCATGCAAACACATTACACCAATATGAAGGTGACGAATACACCCGGAACTGATCCTATTAATAAAGCCATCAATAAGCACTTACGCAAGCTTGAAGCGGTTATTCGACAATATGACCCCATTGGCTCAGACGCCAAAGAAACCTTAAGAGAAGTCCACGCCATTGCAGTCAATGCAGTCAGAACTAAAGAAAAAAAGGCATCCTTACTAGATAGGTATCAATCGATCATCAAGGACCTATCGCAGCTTGCACTCACCATTGAAGATGAATCTGCGTTAGTGGATCAGATGGTCACTTACAGCAAAAAATTAGCCATCCTATTTGAAGATGGGTTTGAAAACCCAGATTCTAGGGCAGTACATGACATTCAGACCATGGCTGAAAATGCCGTCAGGGTGATCGTCAGGGCTACGCGAGGGGAGCCTTTATTAACAGAAGCAGAATCACTGGCCTATGAAAATGTTGAAGATCAGATTGCAAAAGCGGTACAAAAACAGATAACAGGCCCCATTGACGTCAAAAAGTTAGACTTTAAGGTGAAGCATACGGCTCAAGTTGGAAAGGCGATTGAATATGAAGTGACTTATGCCGGCAAAGCATTAGATCCCATTACAGTCACCCCAACCCGTCCTTTGCCCTATTCCTTATTTAAAGAGGCGGGTGATGAAGGATGTAGCCTCTCTTATGGTGGGACACGCGGCTCAGAAATGATCACGGCACTGATTGACGAAGTGTACCGAAAAGAAGGTGAAAAACGTGGTTTTACCGATGTCAGGCTTTTAGGAAAAGGCCAATATGGTTCAGCAAAACTCAGAGAGCTGTTTGGTGTAGGACAAGTCTATACCGTGAAAGCGGTATATGTTCCACCCACCGTAGCCGCAGGCGAGAAAGCGGTTACCACCTTTTTACCTAAAGAAGACTTAGATCCCGCTTTAAAAGGCTATTATTCCCGAGATGATGTGATGATCACCGATGAGGCCATCGTCAGCATCTTATTTGGCACGGGCGATAGAAATCGATTATCAGTTATGGAAGATAAAAGTCGACCAGAAGGAAGGCTATTTGTAGTTAATGCGCCCACTAAAGCACAATTATCACAAGGGTTTGCCAGAGGGGAGAGCTATCAACAAGCCGTAAAGGGATCATTATTAAGATTCACATCCGATATGGAGGAATACCATAACCCTCTAAAACGCGGTGATGCGGGGCAGATGTCGCTGACTGATAAATTGGCATTGGCACAGGCCTTACTCACAGAATGCAAACGACTAGAGGCATTAGGTTTTCACCATCAAGATTTAAAACCCGAAAATTTTATTTATTCAAAAGGGGTCGATGGTCGCTACCAAGTGCAGCTGGTGGATTTTGGAACGGCCTCATTTGAAGTCACCGATTTTACAAAACTCATTCCTCCTGAAAAATTAGCCGAGTTGCAGCGCAGGCAATATACAATAAATAGCGCCATGCTTGAGGCCTATTTTAAGACCGTTTTCTGTAGAGGTGAAAAGGGCCAAATGGTTGGCAACCAATACAGGGGAGACAATGGGTTTTACTTTAAGTTAGAGGGTGACAAGGTCGTTTTTGGTCGGGAAGCCAATCTACAATTGAAATTAACGCCACAAGAAATAGCGAATTATGACAACCTAGGGAAAAAGCCCGCATGCCATGGCACGTTGACTTATTTACACCCAAAGCTCGCTGAAGAAGGAATCGAAGGGACTGTTGCTGTGCCATTCCAGACGAAGGAAGAAAAAAACAAATGGAAAACTGAAATGGATAATATGGCATTGATGACCCTGACGTTTGGGGTGGTCGATGCAGATGCATATTGTACGTTATCTATTGGTCGAGATATTGATAGATATGTAGTCCCTGGATACTTAGAAAAAGATGGAAAGAGTCCCGCTCGGCTAATAAAAACAGCCAAGTTTGCTGGTTCGTTTTTAGATGCAGGCAACGGATTGATGTATCCGCCTACCACGCCGGAAGAAGCTGAACCTTTGCATATCGTTCGGCATATGAAAGATGAAATAGCGGCCTTACAGATAAAACGCAAAAAAGTATCCCCTGACTCTGAGGAAGGAAAGGCGTTAGTCGATTTACAAGACCGACTTGAGACACAATTAAATGACATCGTTGAACAGATGACATTTTGTATGCTTCAGCGTATGAAAGCTGAATTTCAGGTTTTAAGTAATATATCGCTTGCTCAGAAGACTCCTGACTTAACAGCGAAACAGGCTCAAGTTAAGAATAAAATAAGCGATCTAGAAAAACAACTGGCAAGTCATCAAAAACCAGGAGTGCCAGTAAAACCTCATCAAGTATGGTCTATCACAGACCAGGCGAATCGTGTGTCTGAAATCACCACTATTTTAAAAGCGTGTGGCGATACGAAAACCTATCAAAAACAATTGGTTCGTCAAACCGAATGGCGGCGCGTTTATAATAAGGCATTAGAAAAAGGCTTATCCGGTTTAGGCGCAACGCAAGCGCAAGTGAAAGAGCAAGATGGTTCAACGCTAACCGAAATGGCTGTGCTTTTGACCTATCCTGCAGGAGAAGCAGAAGAAAAATTGGTTTGCACACTCATCGATGAGGCGAAACTCAGTTTTAAAGATTTAGATACCTTGTTTACCGGTACAGGTGCTGCTGCAGATGCATTTGCAGGTGCGGTAAAAGCAGGTAAACAACAGATTGTTGACACACTCATGTCAAAGGTGACAGCAAACACAGACCCAGATGACCAAACGTATCAACTTCGCGCGAATCAGCTATTTAACCGTATTCAAGAGGCTTCTTTATGTCACATTGCTGCGGAAAACAAGATGGTCACATCCCTTGGGGCTATGATTAAAGCGTTAAAACGTGTAGGTAAAACGGACCAAGAGATTTTTGTCTTATTGATGGCCTCTTCAGGTTTAGCTGCAAATCATCAGCGCAGCGTGCTAGAAAGTGCCGTGCGTACGGGTAGCCCGGAAACATTACAAGCGTTATTAGATGTCATGAAGACGGGGTATCCTCAGTCTGGGTTAACCGTTGCGGCGATGTCAGCTTTAAGCGGCCCCGAACCTTCGATGGACTACGATAATGAATCTACGCCGCCTCCAACAGAGTCAGACGAAGATGAATTTACAGATGATGATGACGACGTTGATGACGAAGATGACGAAGATGACGAAGATGACGAAGATGACGAAGATGACGAAGATGACGTTAATGAGCAGGCTGAATCCAAATTCAATCCAATAGAAACAAGCGTCATCAACACGCTGTTTGCAGCAGCTTCATTAGGGGATGCTACGGCGTTTAAGTCGATTCAAAGCCAATTTAATCAGTGTGTAGGAGAAGCAAGTCTACTAGAAGTGAATGCTAAATTCTTGGTCACAGCACATTCAGAGCAATATAAAGACAAAGGGACATTAGCCCAATTGTTGATACAAGATGAAAAAACGCTTGATTGCATCCCATGGACAATCTTAGCACTGCCCGGTAATCACACTTTAGCAAGGCATTTCCTTTTAAAAAGCAATCCTTCGCCCTTACTTATCGCTCTCAGGCATAAAAATAAAAATGGGGTAGAGCGATTAATGAAGCTGGGAAAGGATATCAATTTAACAAAAGCCGAATGGTTAAGCGTGTATACGGCAACAGAGCATGGCGGACAAACCCCGTTATTTACGTTATTAGCACAACAGAAAGTGGCAGAAGCAACGGCACTGTATGCAGACATGGAAAGAAAATGTGGCAAAGAAGAAGCATACACAGCATTAATTTCGGCATTTAATAAAACAGGCAAAGTCGACCCTATTGAGGCGTACCTCAACGCTACCCCCCCTAATGCCATTGAGGGTTTAGGGAATCTGTTGGATTTAGTCTGTAAACAATATGAAACAGGCAATGAGCGCGCGACAAGCCATCGCTCAAGTGATCGGTATAACTTATTAGTAAAGCACGCTGCTTGGTTGGTTAAGCAAGCCGATGATCCAAGCCAATATGCTGCGTTGAATGCTTTATTGGTGAGCTCAACAGGGTTACCTGATGTTAATGTAGCGAGCAATAAAACGGAATTATTTAAATACTTACAATCGCTTGCAACATCCAACTCAGCCGCATCAAAATTATTTACATGCTTTGTGAATAACAAAGATTACAAGACGTTGACGAGAGGGTCAGATACGTCATCTGATGATGAAATTTCAACCGAAGAAGTGACACCAGGATACCCAACACCGCCATCTGAGTTAGGTTTAGATGATGCGGAGCGGGAGCGATTACTGGCAGAAATTCTTCGCTTGAAACAAGAAATACAACACTTAAGCAGCTTAGTTAGAACGCAACATCTCGATGAGGGTCAGGTTCGTCATCTGCGCAGTGCGGTAGAGGATCTTGAGCTGGAGTTGTCGACAAGCGAGGGTATCAGACAGAGCTTGAGTGCTCAGATTGATGAGATGAGACAGCAGTTTACCACTGCTGTGCAAAGGGCGCGTGAAGAAGTGGCCAAAGATGTGGTTGAATTGAAGCGGACATTGGAACGAGCGACTCATGATGCATCATTAACAGAGCGTACGCTTGCGTCATTGAAAGACAAAAATACAGGTCTTATTGATCTTAATCAGACGCTAGGAAGAGAGCTAAAGCAGGAAAGAGATGCGCGTGTCGCTGAGAAATTGGAGGCAACGCGAGCCTTGCAGTCTGCAGCTGAAAAATTGGTTTTAATGGAAGACAGCGTGACACAAGCTGAAGCAGAGTTGGCAAGCATGCTTGAGAACAAGGAGATTAGCGACCAGTTAAAATCGGGAAGGATGGAGAGATTAGAGTCAGATCTAACTCATGCTAAGAGAAATTTGGAGACGGGGCGTGCTGAATGGGATAGAGCGTCGCGCGATTTAACGAGTAAAAATCAAGCGTTAACCGATGCAAATGAAACATTAAAAACAGAGTTGCAGAAAGCGCGTTCAAGTCATGCGGTGGAGATGCGCGTAGCAGAAGAAACGTTAGAGGCGACTCGTCAAGATCTTCGTGGGGCAAGGAAAGAGCTGAGTCAGCTATCAACTCAATTGCAAACGTTGCAGAGCAAGTCAGGGAGAGACGAGGAAGATGTGAGGCAGTTAACTGCTTTGGTCAGAGAAGCAACTGAGGTAGCCGAGCGCCACGAAAGGGGCTTGGGTGTTGCTCAAAAAATGTTTAAGGAGCAGTCTGCGGAGCTAGAAGAGGCCAATAGACGGTTAGTGGAGGAGTTGGTGAGCGAGAGGGCATTGCATGCTGCAGATAAGGAGCGCGCACAGGGTGCAGCAGAAGCGGCCGAACAAAAATTTACGAAACTATTAGGGGTCCTGAGGAAATTAACAGGAGAGTTAGATAAAGCTTCTGATCAATTAAAATCTGGTAAGCGGCTAGAGGCGGGCCTTGAAGCTAAGGTGGGGCAGTTAGAAGATCAATTGAAGCAAACCCAGGAAGCTATGAGGTTGGCTGCCAGTGAAGCAATCGTGGCACGAGATCGGTTTCAGAGTACAGTCTCTGAGTTAACTGCGGCGAATGGAGCGTTGAAGAGGGAGCTTGAGGAGCAGGCACAAACACACACAGCCGAGGCAGCGAGATTAAAGAGTGAAATATCTGGATTAGAGGAGCGTGGAGCAGCAGCATTAAAGAGCGTAGCAGCATTGGAAGCAGAAGTAGCCTTACAGAGGCGGACATTAGGTTCTACAGCTGGAGCTAATGAGGGATTAACGCGTAAATTAGTAGATAAGGAAAGAGAGTTAACACAAGCGCGTGAAGCATCTGCAGGTTTAACTAACAGGATAGAGGAGCTTAGTCGTTCACACGCAAGCGAGTTAGAAGCCGCCCGTGCAGCGAGCCGTGATTTGAGGCAACAATTAGAGAGTCATCAAAGACAGGCAACTCAAGACATGGCTCGATTAGGTGAGCAATCAACCGAGTTAAGGAACGAATTAACTGCAGCCACAGCGCTTGCAGAAGATTTAAGATTAAAAGGTGATAAACATGCTGCAGCAGTTCAGAGCGTGGTTAGAGCTTTATCAATACAGTCACGAGGTACAGAGGCAGACCTCCAAGCGGTTGTAGAGTTGGACGCTGCGAATGAACGTAATAGGAAGTTAGACGAAGTGGTTAAGCAGTTACGGACTGATTTAGCAAGACAAGCAGAAACGCATACAACTGAGGCAGCGAGATTAAAGAGTGAAATATCTGGATTAGAGGAGCGTGGAGCAGCAGTATTAAAGAGCGTAGCAGCATTGGAAGCAGAAGTAGCCTTACAGAGGCGGACATTAGGTTCTACAGCTGGAGCTAATGAGGGATTAACGCGTAAATTAGCAGATAAGGAAAGAGAGTTAACACAAGCGCGTGAAGCATCTGCAGGTTTAACTAACAGGATAGA
>JAPLRL010000015.1 GCA_026399205.1 Gammaproteobacteria bacterium | reverse complement strand
GGGTTAGGGAGGGGGTTATAACCGTTTTGAGCTTGACCCCCTCCCCAACCCTCCCCCGCGAAGAGCCCCATTATTCTATTCAAACTTCGAGCGCGGGAGAGGGGGTATTCGAGCGTAAAATTGCCTTGAATTTTGAATACTCACCCCCTTTTCTCCGCCCCCCCACCTCAGGTAAACTAGCCGATAGGCTTTGAGGAGAGGGAACAATGAACGACCGGGATCTGTTATTTAAAAAAATAAAAGAACATGAGGCAAAGTTTCTTGATTTGCGATTCACAGATACCTGTGGAAAAGAGCAACATATCACGATTCCTGTTTCAGCTGTGAATGACGACTTTTTAGAAAATGGAAAAGCCATTGATGGTTCATCCATTAAGTGGTGGCAGAAAATAAATCAATCCGATCTCTCCTTGATGCCAGATTTTTCGACCATTCAGTTAGATCCTTTTTTTCATGATCAAACCTTGTTAGTGCGTTGTAACGTTATTGATCCGCTCACCCTTAGGGGCTATGAACGTGATCCACGTTTTATTGCACAACGTGCAGAGCGTTATTTGCAATCGACGGGTATTGCCGATGTTGCTTATTTTGGCCCTGAGCCTGAGTTTTTTTTATTTGATGATGTGCGTTGGCAAACCGGCATGAATGAAGTGTTCTATAAAATTGATTCAGAAGAAGCGCATTGGAATTCTGGAAAGATTTTTGAGGGAGGGAATATTGGGCATCGTCCTTCAGTGAAAGGCGGTTATTTTCCTGTCCCGCCGGTTGATTCTTCACAAGACATTCGTTCTGCGATTTGTTTAACGCTCGAAGCGATGGGCATTCAAGTTGAGGCGCATCACCATGAAGTGGCTACAGGCAATCAATGTGAGGTTGCGACGCGTTTTAACTCTATCACCAAAAAAGCAGATGAGTTACAACTTCTTAAATATGTGGTGCATAACGTGGCTCATAACTATGGTAAAACCGCAACGTTTATGCCTAAGCCGATTATTGGTGATAATGGCAACGGTATGCATTGCCATCAATCGTTGATGAAAGATGGAGAAAACTTGTTTGCAGGTGATGGCTATGCTGGGTTATCGCAAACCGCCTTATTTTATATTGGCGGCATCATTAAACACGCCAAAGCCTTGAATGCGTTTACGAATCCTGCAACCAATAGTTATAAGCGTTTGGTTCCGGGCTTTGAGGCGCCAGTTTTATTGGCCTACTCCGCAAGAAATCGTTCTGCTGCGATTCGTATTCCACACATTAACCCACCGAAAGCCAGGCGAATTGAAGTGCGTTTCCCTGATGCTATGGCAAACCCTTATCTTGCGTTTTCTGCCATGATGCTTGCAGGGTTAGACGGGATTCAAAAACAAATATCGCCCAATGAGCCCATGGATGAAGATTTATATGAACTATCACCAGAAGCACTCAAAGGGGTTCCCTCTGTTTGTGAAGATTTGGGTGAAGCTTTATATGCTCTGGAACAAGATCATGCGTTTTTAACCGCGGGAGATGTTTTTAATGCCAACTTCATTGCGCATTATATTGCAATGAAGCGCGAAGAGATGCGTCGGGTCTATCGGATGGTGCATCCGATTGAGTTTGAGTTGTATTATAGTTTGTAGGGGAATGTCCTAACGTTTTTATACACTCGAATACCCCCTCTCCCGCGCTAGACGTTTGAATAGTATGTTGATGTCTTTCGCGGGGGAGGGTTGGGGAGGGGGTAAAGCTTGTTGTAACCCCCTCCCTAACCCTCCCCCGCGTTCAGCATATGAGTTTTACCAGCGTTTCGTGCGCGGGAGAGGGGACTGATCGGAGTATATGAAAACTTTAAAGACGTTACCTCGAGCCTTGAATTCCTAAAATTAATCCCTATATATCATCCTATCTTTAATTCAATACACAAAGAGGTGGTCATGTCTTCAAAGCAAGAAACAATGGGCTTTCAAACCGAAGTGAATCAAATGTTGCATTTGGTGATTCACTCAATGTACAGCAACAAAGAAATTTTTTTACGAGAATTGATTTCTAATGCGTCTGATGCCTTAGATAAACTGCGTTTTTTGGCGTTGTCTAATGCGTCGTTATATGAAAAAGATGCGGATTTAAAAATCACAATTGAATGTGATGAAAAGGCTAAAACCATCACCATTAAAGACAATGGGATAGGCATGAGCCGCGAAGAAGCCATTGAAAACTTAGGGACTATTGCAAAATCTGGCACCAAAGAATTCATTAAACAACTCTCAGGTGACGCGTCAAAAGATTCTCATTTGATTGGGCAATTCGGGATTGGATTTTATTCTGCCTTTATCATTGCGGATCGGGTTGTGGTCAAAAGCCGCCGCGCGGGTTTAAGCGCAGCAGAAGGTGTGATTTGGGAATCAAAAGGAGAAGGCGAATTCAGCGTGATGCAAGCGACTTGCGAAGAGCGCGGCACTGAAATCATCCTGCATGTTAAAAAAGAAGAAGACGAGTTTGTCAGTGATTGGCGCTTAAAGAGCATTATTCAAAAATATTCCGATCATATTTGTTGGCCTATTGTCATGAAGACCACCAAAATTGAGGAAGAAGAAGGCAAAGACGAAGAGAAAGAAAAAAAAGAAGTCGTTAGTTATGAAACCGTGAATAAAGCAACCGCGTTATGGACGCTACAAAAATCAGAAGTAACTGAAGAAGAATATCAGACGCTTTATAAACATTTGTCTCACGACTATGAGAACCCTTTAATTTGGTCACACAATCATGTAGAAGGGAAACAGCAGTATATTACACTGCTTTATATTCCATCGCATGCCCCTTATGATTTGTGGAATCAAGAAGTTAAACATGGCTTAAAACTGTATGTGAAACGCGTATTTATTATGGATGATGCAGCGCAGTTTTTGCCTCGTTATCTGCGATTTATTAAAGGGATTGTGGATGCCAGTGACTTACCGTTAAATGTGTCACGTGAACTCTTACAAGATAACAAACTGGTTGAATCTATTCGCACCGCTTGTGTAAAGCGAGTGTTATCGATGTTAGATAAATTAAGCCAAGATAAAGAAAAATACACCACGTTTTGGAATGCGTTTGGGCTCGTTTTAAAAGAAGGTCCGATTGAAGATCATGCTAACCGCGAAGCCATTGCAAAACTGTTGCGATTCAGCACCTTAAATCATGATAGTGAGAAACAAGAAGTCGCGTTGAGCGAGTATATTGCTAACATGAAGCCTGACCAAGATAAAATTTATTTCTTAACCGCACCGAGTTATAACGCGGCAAAAAATAGCCCCCATCTTGAAATCTTTAAGAAAAAAGGGATTGATGTCATCTTGTTGACAGATCGTGTAGATGAATGGCTCGTGGGTTATTTAAACGAGTTTGAAGGCAAAAAATTGCAGTCTATCAGCAAGGGTAATATTGACCTGCCTGCAGATGACACTGAAACCGAAGAAATGAAGGCACAAGAAGAAAAATTGATGCCGGTGTTAGAGCATGCTAAGAAAGTATTGGCTGAACGTGTGAAAGAGGTGCGATTTACACATCGATTGACGGATTCTCCTGCTTGCGTGGTCGCCGATGAGCAAGATATGGGCTTAGAGATGCATCGTATTTTACAAGCTGCGGGTCAAAAAGTACCCGAAGTGAAGCCGGTGTTTGAGCTGAATCCTGAGCATCCACTCATCCAGTATTTACACGATATCACCGATGATGCATTATTTGCTGATTGGGCGTTATTGTTGTTTGAACAATCTTTATTGGCAGAAGGCGGGCAATTGAACCACCCAGCTGATTTTGTGAAAAGGATGAATGCGTTGTTGATGAAGCGGGGGTAGGGCACCGCTATTATATCCAGAGTCATATGCCCGTAGGGTGGACAAAGGAGCCCGGCGAAGATCTTTCCGGTTTCGGGAAGCTTCAGGGCGACGTGTCCACCGGTGACTCGGAGCGATGGTGGACACGTCGCCGGGGAGGATTTATTCTAATCGGCAAGATTTTCGCAAAGCTCTTTTGTCCACCCTACGGATTCGCAAAGACGAGATGTAATGGGATGTAAACAAAAACAGGAGTCGTGCACCATGCCCAAAGACTACCCAGATGTAACCACCCGCTTCCTTCGTCCTGAAGAACGACTCATGTTATCAGACGCACAAGATATGCCTTTAGTCCTTGAGGCTAGTGGCTCAACTGATCTCCCCTTTTTAAACTCTTTTCTTAAAACCCATTCAGCGCAACTTCTAGAAGATATAGCGACCCATGGCGCCGTCTTGCTTAGAGGGTTTGATGTCGCAACTGATGCAGACTTTGAAAACGCGATATTGAGTATTCAAGGGTTTGAAGGCATCAGTGAAGCATTGATGTCTGAAGAAGGGCGCATTCATGTCGGGGATTTAAAATACATTTTATATACCAACGCGGTGTATAAAACAGGGGGAACGGTTTATCTCGGCGGGTTTCATAGTGAAAATTATTATTCACCCGATGTGCCGAGTTATATCTGTTTTGCTTGCATGACCCCCTCGACCCAAGGCGGCGAGACGGGGTTGGTGAATATGGAAAAAGTGTATGCACAGTTGAGCCAGACGCTGAAAGACAAATTAGAAAAAAAATCTTTTTTTGTCATGAAATGGTTGATTTCAGAGGTGGCTGAACGCTATCAGGTTTCACCTATGGCCGTAGAAAAAATATGTGCTCAATTTGATCTGCCGATGGTCGGTCATGGGGATGATAAATTGGTGCTCATGTATAAGCCGAGTGTGATGGAACATCCCCTCACCAAGCAAAAATCATTATTTATGAACCTCTTTGAAGTTGCAAACCTGAATGAAGAAATGCGCCGCTGTTTTGCAGCGGATTATCAAGGAAGCGCCTGGTTTTGGCATCGCGTTTTTTGGAAATTACCGCTGCTGTTCGCCAAAGTGTTAGAGCGGGTTTATGTCAGCCTCACCTCGTTTTTTTATTCTCCTCGGCAGGCGATGGGGATTTTGCTAACAAAATGGAAAGTACGTCGAGCAACTCATAAAAAAAGTAAGTTGCCGTTATTTGATGATGAGAGAGTCGGCAGCTGCTTTACGGATGATGATGTCAAAGATCTCGCTAAGTTAATTAGACAACACTATTCATCTTGTTTGTGGAAAAAGGGCGATATCTTGTTGGTTGATAATCGTAAAGTGATGCATGCGGGTATGCCGGGATCTGGACCCAGGGTGGTGAGGGCGTTGATTGGGAATCCGTTAGACATGGGGTATTCATCCTCGCAGCCTGGAATGATAGAAGGGCATTTGCGAACGGGTGGGACAATCGGTGCGAAAATGAATGGTGTTATATGAAAACTTTAGGGACGTTGCCAAGTTCCGTGATTAAATTTTATCCTTTGACATCATGGCTTATTTTTGTTAATTTATCTCCCAATTTAATCAACTAAAAATCAATCAATGGCTTATTTCTTCATCAAGAAACCCACCTATTCAACTCAGCAATGGGCAAAATACATTGCAACACGACTCTTGATTCTTCCGTTATTGTGGGATGGGTTAACCTTTTGCATGAATAAGCTGCTAGGAAAAAAATCGGCTCGATGGTTATTCCTGGCGCACAATTTGATTTTTCAAAATCAATGGATTTTCACAGTGCAACCTATATTTCGCACCAATGTAGCAAGTTTTTATAATTAGAATAATCGATTTCGACATGTTTTAAGTCCAAAGGTAAACCATATATTTGAAGCGCGTGTTGACCAAAATAAGCAATGATTCGGCGGTGAACTTTTTTAACAT
>JAPLRL010000075.1 GCA_026399205.1 Gammaproteobacteria bacterium | reverse complement strand
GAGACGCTGACAAAAATCAAATACTCTGGTAAGTATGGTTATATCCTTACCGAGTTAACGAAGCCACAGAGGGAAATCTTGGAGTGTTTAAATATTGAACTTGCCAAGTAAAACCTAGCGATAATTTTTCGGGAAATTAGGGTGTAAGTGAATTAAATTCAATCGACTATAACATCATTGGTAACTCCCTACGTCATCCTGAGCGCCAGCGAAGGATCTCCTGCTAATTAGCACATTGCTAGCTAGGGGGGATCCTTCGCTACGCTCAGGATGACGTACCTGGGTAGTTACCATCATTGAATGATGTGATTCACTAGGCTATACTAGTCTTAAACTAGTTTAAACTTGGAGAGTGATGATGAAAACCATGGGTGCTTTTGAAGCGAAGACACATTTTTCGGCGTTACTTGAGCAAGTTGAGAATGGGGAAGAGTTTCTGATTACACGCCACGGGCATCCTATTGCCAGGTTGGTTTCCGTTCAAGCCGATACACGTAAAGATGTTTTTGAGGCGATTCAACGCTTAAAAACATTTAATAAAAACAATACATTAGGCGATTTGGATTGGAAGTCGCTAAGAGATGAAGGGCGACGTTAATGAATTTTGTTTTAGATGCCTCTGTCACGCTTGCTTGGTGTTTTCAAGATGAAGAAACGCAGTCAACGCGCCTTTTGCTGGATAGATTACACACTGAAAAAGCATTTGTGCCGAGCCTGTGGACACTTGAAATTGGAAATATTCTTTTATCTGCCTGTCGAAAGAAGCGTCTGAGCCACGCAAGTGCCATGGAATTTTTGAATTTAGTACAGGCATTAGATATTCAAATTGATGAGGCAACCGCTCATCATGGATTTCATGATATTTTTTCCCTTGCTCATTCCGAGCAACTCACCACTTATGATGCAGCCTATTTAGAGTTAGCCATGCGCTTAGGCTTGCCGCTCGCAACACGAGATGTGCAATTAGCTAATGCGGCAGGGCGCGTAGGCGTGATAGTGCTTTAATCCACAGATAGTCTATAATTTAATCAAAGAGCCAATATTGGCTTTTTCTTTCAATCGAGAAAGAAGGAGTTAACATGGGTGACAAAGAGAAGCGCGTACAGGTTTGTGCATTGGAAAAAATGCAACACGCTTTGCGCGATTGTACGGTCAGAAAAAAATATCATAGCAGCCGGTTGGCTGCTGAAAAACAAGGCCATCATCGTTCAAAAAACAAGCATGCTTTAAGGCCTTAAGTCTATTGAGGTGGGAGGGTGTGAGATGACAAAGTCCACAATTAAAGCGCTCAAGAAGGCGAGTTCGATAGCCTATGCTTTTCATAAAACAAATGCAGGAAACGAGTGGGAGAATGAGACGGTGACGTCTTTACCGCCTTCATGTAAAGCACTGTATAAATATACGCATATGTGCGGTTTGTTTTATGAAAATCTGTTGAAAGAGACCGCTACGCTATCCATTAACCCGCATCATGTTAGACCGATGAAGTGAGGTGAGTCATGCCGTGTACCGTGAGGACGTTGTTAGATGCTAGTGATGTTGTTTATGAACATGATAGGACGAGGCGCCCTAGGATTGAAGAGGTGCCGCTGTTTCAGGCGAATATAAATAATTTACACGGCGCAGGTTACATACGCCATGGCGAGTTGCACACGGATCATGTTAAACACAAATCAAAAAGCAATCTGGGGGCGGCTGTTTTTGCACCAACTGATCCAAACAACAACACCGATCCTATCATTATCGCCTATCGAGGCAGCCAAAATGCAAACGATTACCAAGCGGATGCGCGTCTTACTGCCTTGGGCGTCATCGGTAAGAATTATCGTAGTGAGGCGTATGCATTTTATAAGTCAGTACGGGCGCAATATCCTGGGCGTGAAATTGTGATAACTGGACATTCACTTGGTGGTCATATTGCCCAATATGTTGGAGCAAAAGCAGTGTCGACAGGAGGTGAGCGGAATGTAAGTGTACAGACATTCAACTCGGCAGCCATCGATACGACCCATCAAAAAGCGGTTGAGAGAGATCCTGATATGCATCGACGCTTTGTGAATCATCGATTGGATAAAGACCCGGTGAGTCATGTACAGAATAGAATTGGTGATGTTTATACTTATCCATCAAAGGAAAATACAGGCGATTTTGAGGCACATTTATTGACGACGATGCGAGATCAGATGCCACCCGAAGTGTTAAATCAAAAGGTTGATCCTGTTCGTCGGGCTTCGGCTAGTCTATTGAGTGAAAGAATAAAAGGCTATCAAGTGAGCTATGACGCTAAAGTGAGAGGGATAAACTTCGGTAAATCAGGTGCAGATATGGCCAGAAACAATATTTTGAACGGTGGGTTAGAGACTGTACTGCGCACGCTGAAACGGGGGGAGGATGGATCTGAACCTAGCCGAGAGAATTTGGAAAAGGCGTCAGATCAATTAAAGGGTCTACAAGGTCAATTGCCTTCTGGCGCAGTGCAAGAAAAAAAGATGCTTGCTACGTTTATCAAAGATATTGAGATTATGAATGATACACATAACATTAAACCTGACCAAGGTGATAATATAGCGTTGGGGAGTTTACCAGATACGGACTCTCACTCCGAAGCTGTTATGACTGAAGCTGAAAAGAAAACAGAAGCTGATGATCATCAAGAGTGGGATATCGTTGAATATGATGAGTTAAGTCGTTCAATCACCAGTAACAACTCGTCGGTATCTAATAACTCGGTTGTTAGTACTGATCAGAATAGAACTGGGCTTAAGCAAAAATGAAATTCGGTTTTAAATTGACGGCATGTCTGAATTTAAGGTACATTACTGTCCAAAAAATCAATTTATAAAAAGGCTGGTAACTTGCTCGGGATCATGCGGGCAGGGTAACCGCACCTTATGCTTAAATAATAGATAAGACATCCGAGCCGCGACCGTTAGGGAGCGGAACTTTTAAAACTTCCGCTCCCTAACGGTCGCGGCTCGGATACTTCAGCTACAGATATAGGATAAAGCGATCATGTTTAGACGATTAAGAGGCGCATTTTCTACCGATTTGTCTATTGACTTAGGCACGGCGAATACACTGATTTATGTTCGTGATAAGGGGATTGTCTTAAATGAGCCTTCGGTCGTTGCGCTGCGGAATGAATCCGGACAAAAACGCTTAGCGGCGGTGGGGATTGAGGCAAAGCGGATGTTGGGCCGAACGCCCGGTAATATCACAGCGATTAGACCGATGAAAGACGGCGTCATTGCTGATTTTTTTGTCACAGAAAAAATGCTGCAGCATTTTATTCATAAAGTACATGAAAATCGGTTTATGCGACCCAGTCCGCGGGTTCTCGTGTGTGTGCCTTGTGGCTCCACGCAAGTTGAGCGACGCGCGATTCGTGAGTCTGCATTAGGTGCGGGTGCACGAGAAGTCTTTTTAATTGAAGAACCGATGGCAGCAGCCTTAGGCTCTGGGATGCCGGTTGAAGATGCGAGTGGTTCGATGGTGGTTGATATTGGTGGCGGGACCACGGAAGTCGCAATTATTTCATTAAGCGGGATTGTATATCATCAATCTGTGCGCATTGGTGGCGATAAATTTGATGATGCGATTGTCTCCTATGTACGTCGAAACTATGGCACCTTAATTGGGGAAACGACTGCTGAGCGAATTAAACAAGAAATTGGCACGGCCTACCCAACACGAGATGTCTATGAAATTGAAGTCAGGGGTCGTAATTTAGCTGAAGGGGTGCCGCGTAGCTTTACCTTAAACAGCGCTGAAATCTTAGAAGCATTACAAGAACCCTTATCGGGGATTGTCGGTGCTGTTCGTGGTGCGCTGGAGCTTGCTCCGCCAGAATTGGCAGCAGACATCGCAGAACGAGGCATGATCTTGACAGGGGGCGGCGCGCTCTTGAAACACATCGATACCTTATTGATGGAAGAAACGGGTTTGCCGGTGTTGATTGCAGAAGATCCATTAACGTGTGTGGCGCGTGGGGGTGGCAAGGCGTTGGAAACAATGGATTTGAGGGGTGGGGATTTTTTGTCGACTGAGTAGCGGGTATTGTTGGGCCAAGGCCCAACCTACTGAGGTAGAACATAGTGAGTAAGTTGTTGTTTACGAAAAAAACACCGCGTCTTTGGCCTTTTGTTTTTTTGGTTTTATTTTCTATCGTGAGCATGAGCCTTGATGGGTATGATCATCGCTTGCAGTCGATTCGCACAAATGTCGCTTACCTTGTTTCACCCCTACAAATGACAGTTGATTACCCCCAACGACTGTGGCGTTGGTTAGAGGCACTGGTGAGCTCTAAAACGGGTTTGGTGCAGGAAAACATGCAACTGCGATATCAGCAAACCTTATTAGAAGCCAAGTTACAGCATTTTTTAGTTTTAAAAACAGAAAACTCTCAATTAAAAGCCCTGCTTCGTACAACCTCAACATCCAATACACATGCTATTGCGGCACAAATCTTAGATGTTGATATCAGGCGAGTTAGGCAATTGATGGTGTTAGATAAGGGCGCGCTTCACGGGGTGCAAGTGGGGCAAGCGGTCCTTGATGCGAAAGGCATTATGGGGCAAGTCATTGATGTAGGGCAAAAAACCTGCGCAGTGCTCCTGATTTCAGATGCAAAATCAGCTGTGCCGGTGCGTAATCATCGCACGGGTGAATGGAGTATTTTAATGGGTGATAACCGCTCTGATACCCTCAAGCTCTTGCATTTACCGCAGACTTCCCCCACACAACAAGGTGATTTATTGGTCACCTCAGGGTTGGGTGGGCATTATCCTGAAGGGTATCCGATTGGAACCGTGTTGAATTTACAGCATGTTGCGGGCGATCCGTTTATTCAGGTTGAAGTGACTCCGATTGCGCGATTAAATCAAAGCCAATTGGTTTTGATTTTATTATCAGATCATGAGCGAGCTTCGTTAATTAACCAAATCCATGCACGGCTAAATGCACTGAAGGTGTTACCATGAGTTGGCTGATGATTCGTTGGGTGCTCTTGTTGAGTTGTAGCTTGATGATCACCATGCTGCCTCTGCCGACCTCATTGATCTGGCTTGAACCGCCTTGGCCGTTGTTATTATTGATGTATATGATGATGTTTGACTGTCTCTCTTGTGTGATGGTGCTCATTGTATTCATGGGGTATGCCTTAGATGTCATTCAAGTGGGTCTGTTGGGTGAGCATGTGTTTGCGTTGGCATTGAGCTTAGGGTTGGCGGCGTTAAAATCGCATCGATTTCGTTATTTTATATTGAATCAACAAATGATGTTTGTTGGGGGAGTTTGCCTGAGTTATGGGGGCGGGTTGTGCTTGATTGATGTGTTGATGGGCGTTCAGATGAGTTCTGGGATGGTACTGCACCTGTTCGTACAAGCGGCAAGCGGGGCACTTTTTTGGCCATGGGTGAAAGGGGTGTTAGATGATTGTTTACAATATAAAGAGAAAAGGAGTCAGTTATGAATTTCAATAAAATATCGTTACCCACAGAAGGTCAAAAAATTACGGTTGATGCGCATCAAACTTTGTCTGTGCCTAACTTTCCCATCATTCCCTTTATTGAAGGCGACGGGATTGGCGTCGATGTGACACCCGCGATGCGGCATGTGGTTGATGCAGCAGTTCGTCATTGTTATGGTGAACAAAAGCGCGTGGTCTGGATGGAAATTTTTGCAGGCGAAAAAGCCACCCAGGTTTATGATAAAGACGCATGGTTGCCAGAAGAAACACTCGAGGCCATGAAAGAATTTGTGGTGTCTATTAAAGGTCCATTGACAACGCCTGTGGGTGGCGGCATTCGCTCGATTAACGTTGCGATTCGACAAGAATTAGATTTATATGTGTGTTTACGCCCAGTTCGATATTTTAAAGGGACACCAAGCCCACTCAAAGCGCCAGAAAAAACCAACATGGTGATTTTTCGGGAAAATTCAGAAGATATTTATGCAGGGATTGAATGGCAGGCTGATTCTGCGGACGCTAAAAAAGTCATTGATTTTTTCCGTAACGAGATGGGGGTGACCAAAATTCGTTTCCCTGAACACTGCGGTATTGGTGTTAAACCGGTTTCAGAAGAAGGTACGGCCCGGTTAGTGCGCGCAGCTATCCAGTATACCATTGATAATGATCGTGACTCTCTGACCCTGGTTCATAAGGGAAATATCATGAAATTTACTGAAGGGGCATTTAAAACCTGGGGATATAATATCGCGCGTGATGAATTTGGTGCCGAACTCTTAGATGGCGGCCCTTGGATGGTCATGAAAAACTCCAAAACAGGGCAGCGTATCGTCATCAAAGATGTGATTGCAGATGCATTTTTACAACAAATTTTATTAAGACCCGAAGAATACAGCGTGATTGCGACCTTGAATTTAAATGGCGATTACATCTCAGATGCGTTGGCAGCACAAGTCGGTGGCATCGGAATGGCGCCAGGGGCAAACATTGGAGAAGGGATTGCCGTTTTTGAAGCAACCCACGGTACCGCGCCTAAATATGCCGGATTAAATAAAGTGAACCCTGCGTCACTTATTTTATCTGCAGAAATGATGTTACGGCATATGGGCTGGACTGAGGCCGCAGACTGCATTAATCGAGGTGTAGAAGGTGCAATCGCCTCTAAGCATGTGACCTATGACCTTGAACGCTTGATGAGTGGCGCGACCTGTGTCAGTTGTTTTGGGTTTGCAGAACAAGTGGTGAAGAGCTTTTAGTAACGAACGTCATCTCGAGCGCAGCGAGGGATCTCTTCCAGCCTGGTGGAGATCCCTCGCTGTGCTCGGGATGACGTATTTCGCGTCGAGATGACGTATTTCGCGTCGGGATGACGTATTGCGCGTCGGGATGACGTATTGCGCGTCGGGATGACGTATTGCGCGTCGGGACGACGAGGATATATTTTCATAGATGGCTGGCTAATTTGCGATTTAACGTCTATAAAATTTATTAAGGGAGATGTTTTTATAACCGAGTGGGGATGTAACATGAGTGGGTATTTTTTAGATGTGATGAATGAACATGAGCAGCAAATAGCGACAGCAAAACCACAGTTGATGTTGCCGAAAAAATACTGTGTGTTGCTGCATAATGATGATTATACCCCCATGGCGTTTGTTGTGACGGTGTTAGAGCGGTTCTTCTTTCAAAGTGAATCGCAGGCAACGGCTCTGATGTTGCAAGTTCACCAGTCAGGACAAGCACAATGTGGTATTTTTACTCGAGATATTGCTGAGACAAAAGTAGTTTTGGTAAATGATTTTGCAAGACAGCACGACTATCCATTGCTCTGTAGCATGGAACAAATCGAAGCATGATGCTTATCAATGAGGAGTAGATAATGTTAAACAAAGAACTTGAGTTCACCTTGAATTTGGCATTTAAAAATGCAAAAGAAAAGCGACATGAATTCATGACCGTTGAGCATTTACTCTTATCTTTGTTAGATAATTCTTCAGTATTGAGCGTATTAGAAGCGTGTGAAGCCAATACTGAAACATTACGGCAGGATTTGATAGAGTTTATCGATGAAACCACGCCCTCTATTCCTGATGTAGAGGAAGAGCGTGAAACGCAGCCGACCTTAGGATTTCAGCGGGTGTTACAACGCGCTGTGTTTCATGTTCAGTCTGCGGGTAAAACCGAAGTGACTGGGGCGAATGTGTTGGCCGCTATTTTTAGCGAACAAGACTCTCAAGCAGTTTATTTTTTACGCCGCGAGAATGTGACACGCTTAGATGTCATTAATTATATTTCGCATGGTGCTTCACGCTATCAACAGCAAGAAATGCGTTCACCGATGGAAGAAGACATGGGTGGGATGGAGGTGAGTGAATCTCCGTTAGATAGCTATTGCATGAACCTCAATCGTAGGGCGAAACAAGGCAAAATAGATCCTTTGATTGGGCGGCATGAAGAGGTGCAACGAACAATTCAAGTGTTATGTCGTCGCCGTAAAAATAATCCGTTATTGGTCGGAGAAGCAGGCGTCGGTAAAACGGCGATTGCCGAAGGTTTGGCTAGACGGATTGTTGATGGTGAAGTACCACAAGCAATTGCGAACTGTGTGGTGTATTCATTAGATTTAGGTTCGTTGTTGGCCGGGACCAAATATCGGGGCGATTTTGAAAAACGCTTAAAAGCGGTCTTAAAACAATTGAGTCAGCAAGAAGGGGGCGTCCTGTTTATTGATGAAATTCATACCATTATTGGCGCAGGTGCGGCATCTGGTGGGGTGATGGATGCCTCTAATTTAATTAAACCGTTATTAGCAAACGGTGAATTAAAATGTATCGGTTCAACTACTTATCAAGAGTACCGTGGTATTTTTGAAAAAGATCGTGCGTTGGCACGGCGTTTTCAAAAAATTGATATCTGCGAGCCAACGATTGATGAAACCTATGAAATCTTAAAAGGGTTAAAGGAGCGGCTAGAGTCGCATCATGGGGTTAAATTTTCATTGACGGCTTTAAGAGCTGCGTCAGAACTGGCTGCTAAATATATTAATGAACGTTTTTTGCCAGACAAAGCGATTGATGTGGTTGATGAAGCCGGTGCGTATCAAAATTTACTGTCCTTGAATAAACGTAAGAAAATCATTGGAGTTGCAGAAATCGAATCGGTTGTGGCAAAAATTGCCAGAATTCCAGTGGCAAAAGTCTCACAACACGACAAAGACACCTTAAAAAATCTAGACCGCGATTTAAAATTATTAGTATACGGTCAGGATGAAGCCATTGGTGCATTGGCTTCTGCGATTAAATTAGCACGCTCCGGATTACGAGATGCTCAAAAACCAGTCGGCTGCTTTTTATTTGTTGGACCCACAGGCGTGGGTAAAACAGAGGTGACCAGACAACTGGCCAGTGTGTTAGGAATTGAATTACTGCGGTTTGATATGTCTGAATACATGGAAAAACACACCGTATCTCGCTTGATTGGCGCGCCTCCTGGCTATGTTGGCTATGATCAGGGCGGTTTACTGACAGAAGAAGTGACTAAACACCCTCACTCTGTTTTACTGTTGGATGAAATTGAAAAAGCGCATCCTGATGTCTTTAATCTACTGTTACAAATCATGGATCATGGCGTGTTAACGGATACTAACGGTCGCCATGCTGATTTTAGACATGTGATTGTGATTATGACGAGTAATGCCGGTGCGCAAGAAATGGATAGGCATTCTATGGGCTTTTCAAGTCAGGATCACAGTGATGAAGGGGTTTCGGCAATCAAACGCCATTTTTCACCTGAGTTTCGTAATCGCTTAGATTCTGTGATTACTTTTAAAGCATTAGAAGCAGAGACCATCGGACTGATTGTCGATAAATTTATTATTGAACTCGAAGAGCAGTTGCACCATAAACATGTGCACCTCACGGTGGATCCTGCTGCGCGTGCGTGGTTGATTGAGCATGGGTACGACCGATCCATGGGGGCTCGTCCAATGGCGCGCTTAATTCAAGAGCATGTGAAAAAACCATTGGCGGATGAGTTGCTTTTTGGTAAATTAAGTGTCAATGGTGGCACTGTAAAATTAGATGTCAAAGATGGCCACTTGTGCTTTGAGAGCCAGGATCATCGTCAAGGTGTGGTATAGATGGTTACGCAGGTGTACGTCATCGTCAAGGTGTGGTATAGATGGTTACGCAGGTGTACGTCATCGTCAAGGTGTGGTATAGATGGTTACGCAGGTGTACGTCATCCTGAGCGTTAGCGAAGGATCTCCTCCAGCCGGCAATGAGCCAATTTGTAGGAGATCCTTCGCTGGCGCTCAGGATGACGTGGGGAGTTACTGTAGATGTTAAGTGTGATTGTCATTACCAAGAATGAAGCCTCCAATTTAGCACGATGTCTCGCCTCTGTTGCCTTCGCAACAGAGGTGATTGTGCTAGATTCAGGGAGCACAGATGAGACGTTAGCGGTAGCAAAACACTATACAAACCGGGTTTATTCAGCGCAATGGGAAGGGTACGGCATTCAAAAACAGCGCGCGCTGGCTTTGGCAACGTGTCCCTGGGTGTTAAATTTAGATGCGGATGAATCGGTCGATGACTCACTTCAAGCTGAGATTTTGCGTGTGATGCAAGCGCCAGACGCAGATGCTTACCGTATTCCAATTCGCATGTGTTTTTATGATAAAAAATTACGATTTTCTTCGAGCCCCTCTCGTCATGTTCGTCTGTTTAAACGTGAAGGGGCAACTTATTGTTCTTCAATTGTTCACGAAAAAGTGCAGTTACCCACACATACACGGATTGCCCAATTGAAAACACCCATTTGGCATCATTCGTTTCATGACGTGAGCCACATGTTGCAAAAAATGGATCGATATTCATCTTATAGTGCGAAGATACAGTTAGCTAAACAAGAGAAGTCGAGTGTTTTGGGCGCGTGTTTAAGTGGCGGCTGGATGTTTATGCGCTGCTACTTTTTACAGTTGGGGTGTTTTGATGGTAAAATAGGCTTATTACTTGCGTTGTATCATGGGCAAATGTCATTTTATCGTGCGATTAAGCAGTGTTATCCGGATGCTAATTTATCAGCACTTCCAGAGGTTGTTTCCAATGAGTGAGGGTGTTTATGAAAATTTTGTTTGATTTTTTTCCGATTTTATTTTTCTTTATTGCTTACCGGATGTTTGATATTTATGTGGCCACGGCTGTTGCTATGGTAGCGTCTTGCATTCAAATTATCGGTTATCGCGTGAAACATCAGCGCTTTGAAAACATGCATGTGATGAGTTTTGTCATGATTATTGTCTTAGGGACAGCCACGCTGTTTTTTCACAACCCATTGTTTATTAAATGGAAGCCGACCGGGATCTATTGGTTGATGTCTATCGTGATTCTAGGTTCTTATTGGTTCGGTCCAAAAACCATGATACAACGCATGATGGAAAGTAATATTAATTTGCCTGCGGCGATTTGGATTCGGCTCAATTTTGCATGGGCGGGTTATTTTTTGTTTCTTGGCGTCTTAAATCTTTATGTCGCTTATACGTATAGCACCTCTTCATGGGTCAATTTTAAACTCTTTGGTGGGACTGGGTTGACGCTGTTGTTTGTGTTTGCGCAGGCTTTATATTTAACCCGCCATTTAGCACCAGAAAAGGTTCAACACCGGTCGATGTGATGCATTGGGTAGAACGTTGGTTTGAACCTTGTTTTGAGTCACTGTTGACGTCTTGTGAAGATGATGAAGGGGTCGTGATACTCGATTCATCTAGCGAGGCATCACCCTCATCACGGTATTCTTATGTATGCCTTCATCCGTTTGCCTCTTTTCGAGTAAAGTCAGGACAAGCCATTTGGAATGACTTAAGTGTGCAGCAGGAGTGCCCTTGGGCGTTTCTGAAAGCACGATTGCAAGCGTACCACATCCCACATGATCCAACGCTACCCCCTTTTCAGGGCGGGATAGCAGGGTATTGGGGATATGAGTTAGCCCATACGTTAGAGTCGTTTCCACAAACCGTTGATGAGATTCAGTTTGACGATTGCGTATTGTTTTTTTATTCGTGTGTGGCTGCTTACGATCATGTGGAAAAGGAGCTTATCTTAATGGCGACAGGGTTTCCTGCGCAAACGCTTGAGGCACGGGAAAAACAGGCGCAGATAGATTTGGCGAGGGTTAAGCGTACCTTGTTATCATCGCGCGAATCCCCGTCGTCCGGCGGCTTGTCTGCGGGATCCTGCGATGTCAAACCTCAACCCCTCATTCAAGGCCCAATACACTCCAACTTCACCCGCGAATCCTATTGCGCGGCCGTGTCCAGCATGAAAGCATCGATTCGAACAGGTGATTTTTTTCAAGCGAATTTAACACAGCTTTACCGTGCAACATTGTGTCCTGAAGTCAGTCGTTTGGCTTGGTATAAGACACTGCGAAAGTCACATCCCGCACCTTTTGGGGCGTACATGCGAGTTGCAAAAGACGCCTGGATTTTATCTTATTCTCCGGAGCGTTTTATTCGTTTACAAGGGAGTGAAGTGAGGGCAGAACCTATCAAAGGGACCCGAAAACGATTTCTAGACAATGCGTCTATGGATGAAGCCATGCAACAAGCGTTGTTGCATAGCGAGAAAGATCGCGCAGAAAATGTGATGATTGTCGATTTGATGAGGAATGATTTGGCACGGGTTTGCTTACCTGGTTCGGTCAAGGTTGAGACCCTATGTGCGTTAACCACCTTTGCTACGGTGCATCATCTGGTGTCTACGGTAGTGGGGGTTTTGAAGCCCCAGCAGGATGCCATTGATTTATTAAAAAGCGTTTTTCCACCAGGCTCAGTGACCGGCGCACCAAAAATCAAAGCCATGGAGAAAATCAGTATGTTAGAAAAGCAAACGCGAGGACCTTATTGTGGATGTTTGGGGTATATTGGTTTTTCTAAAGCGATGGATACGGCAGTGACCATTCGAACTTACGTGGTCAAAGGGGATGAAGTTTTTTTTGGTGCGGGCGGCGCTATTATTTTAGACTCCGATCCGCAGGCGGAATATGAAGAAAGCATCACCAAAGTAGCCGCATTAAGAGAGAGGCTAGAACATGGTTTTATTGATTGATCACTTTGATTCATTTGTATTTAACCTCGCCCATTACATCATGGAATTAGGCTTTGAAGTCAACGTGGTGAGGCAAAATGCCATTTCTATTGCTGATATAAAGCAGTTAGATATCAGTCATATTGTGCTCTCTCCAGGCCCTTGCAGTCCGATGGAGGCGGGGATCTCTATTGAGGCAGTGAAAACCTTTGCAGGCGTTATTCCCATATTAGGCGTGTGTTTAGGCCATCAAGTGATAGGGCATGTGTTGGGCGGCACTATCAAACAAGCCATGAGACCGCTTCATGGTCAGGCGAGCGTCTTACATCACTCAGGAACCGGATTATTTAAAGGGATCTCGAATCCTTGTCGAGTCGGGCGCTATCACTCATTGATTGTGTCTGAAGAGGGCTTAAGCCCTGATTTGCACGTCGTTGCACGCTCTGAAGAGCAGGAAGTGATGGCGATGGTGAGTCCGTCGTTAGGGCTTGCGGGCGTGCAATTTCATCCGGAGTCGGTTTTAACGGAGCAGGGGCATCAATTATTACAAAATTTTTTGGATGGGAGTTTTCGCGTATCCGAGCCGCGACCGTTAGGGAGCGGAAGTTTTGTTCCATGCGCTGAAGTTAAATTCTGCGCGCGAACTAAAACTTCCGCTCCCTAACGGTCGCGGCTCGGATATACTCAACGCTAATGAGTTTTCGGTTTTTTAGGCGAATCGATTTTTTTGTCCATGGCCTCCAAAAAGATGCGTAATAGTCTGTTCTATTGCAAATCTTTTTGGAGGCCATGGACGGAAAAAGCGATAGCATAAAATCCGAAAACTCATTAGCGTTGAGTATACATTGGGTATATACGGCACCTGCAGATTAGGCTACAATTTGCCTCATTTATTTTCAAGGCTATCACTTGTGAACATTAAACACTTATATGCGCGCTTATTCGGCGTTGTAAAGCCCTTTACAGGCATGTTGGTTCTGGGCGTGATTGCGAATATTCTATACTCGTGTATTGATGCAGGCTTTACGTATTTAATGCGTCCATTTTTAGACAAAGGCTTGATTCATCTCGACATGGCGTTTGTAAAAACCATTCCCTTTATTTTGTTGATAGGCATTACCTTACGCGGTTTGGTGAGTGCTATGGCTAGTTATTGCATGACATCCGTGGCGCGCTCGGTGGTGACGGTCCTTAGGCAACGGGTGTTTCGACATGCCATTCAATTGCCTGCAGATTATTTTGATGAAACCAGCTCTTCTTTATTGGTGTCTAAAATGGTGTATGACGTCGAACAAGTGGCGCAGGTCAGTGCCGATGCGCTCACTGATTTTGTACAAAACAGTTGTTTGGTAATAGGGCTATTGGTGGTCATGTTTGTGATTTGTTGGCAATTATCACTGATATTTTTAATTACGGTCCCTTTTGTGGGCTGGATTGTCACCCGCACCAATCGGCGGGTGCGTCGCATTAGCAGCCGGGTACAAGAAACCATGGGCGAGGTCACCGCGATTGCTGCAGAAGCCCTTGGCGCTTATCGTGTGGTTCGTTTATTTGGGGCGCAACAGCATGAAATTAATAAATTTGTAAAAGCCACGAATGTGGCGCGCCAAAACGATATGAAAGTGGCGGTGAGCCGTGGCGTGAATGTCTCTGGGGTGCAGTTTGTGATCGCTATCGGCATTGCAGGGATGATTTTTGCCTCGATTCAATTAGAACACGTGATCACCATTACCGCAGGGGGGTTTCTTGCCATCATGGCTGCGATGCTGCAACTCATTAAGCCCATGAAAACACTCACAACGCTGAGTTCAACGATTCAACGTGGGTTAGCGGGTGCTGACAGTGTGTTTCGTTTGTTAGACGAGCCTATTGAATCGCAAGAGGGGAAATCGATGACCTCTCGGGTGAAGGGCGATATTGTGTTTGAAGGCGTCACGCATGCATACCGAGACGGGCGACCCGTCCTCAATGAAGTGAGTTTTCAAGTATTTCCCGGAGAGACCGTGGCCTTAGTGGGGCATTCAGGAGGGGGCAAATCAACGATTGTGAATTTATTGCCTCGCTTTTACGCCGTCAAACAAGGACGAATTTTGATTGATGGGGAAGATATTCAACACTTGTCATTAGAGAGTTTACGTGCACAAATGGCCTTTGTGAGCCAGGAAGTCGTGCTATTCAATGACACCGTTGCGAATAACATTGCTTATGGGTGCCCAGGTGTAAGCCTCGATCAAATTAAACAAGCTGCAACGCTTGCGCATGCCGATGAGTTTATTCAGCACTTGCCCGGGCTTTATGATGCTTGGATTGGTGAGCGAGGGGTGATGTTGTCGGGTGGTCAGCGCCAACGCATTGCGATTGCGCGCGCTATTTTAAAAGATGCGCCCATCTTAATTTTAGATGAGGCCACTTCTGCACTAGACACCGAATCAGAGCAGGCGATTCAAGCTGCATTAGAGCAAGTGATGCAAGGCCGAACGACCTTGGTGATTGCGCATCGACTCTCTACGATTACGAAAGCAGATCGCATTCTGGTGGTGCAACAAGGCCGCATTGTGGAGCAAGGCACGCACGAAAGCTTAATGGCGCACAATGGCGAATATGCGCAGTTGATGAATGCGAAGCAACCTACGGAAGAACATTTTTTACACTCGAATACCCCCTCCCCCGCGCTAGAGGTTTGAACGGCGTGATGATGTTATTCGCGGGGGAGGGCTGGGGAGGGGGTAAAACCTGTTGGCACCCCCTCCCTAACCCTCCCCCGCGTTCAGGATATGAG
This sequence comes from Gammaproteobacteria bacterium, assembly GCA_026399205.1. Taxonomy (GTDB): domain Bacteria; phylum Pseudomonadota; class Gammaproteobacteria; order Legionellales; family Legionellaceae; genus 2-12-FULL-37-14. The sequence goes on along the minus strand of JAPLRL010000075.1, from coordinate 3,218 downwards.
TTTTATCAGGGTTTCTCGCGCGGGAGAGGGGACTGATCGGAGTATATGAATATGACCATAGAACACTTTTTAAACCAACTGTGGTATCAACCTAAAAAACGGCTTGCTTGGGGTTTATTTCCGTTCGCGTGTTGTTATGCATTAGGTGCATGGATTCGACGATTTTATTTAACACAGTTTTGTCAGTGGACTGCGCCAGTTCCTGTGGTGGTGGTCGGTAATATTACCTTAGGTGGGGTGGGAAAAACGCCATTGGTGATGGCCATCGCTCAGCATTGTTTGCAGCAAGGCTTACGGGTTGGGATTGTGAGTCGAGGATATGGTGCGCGGCTTCGGCAGTTTCCGCATCAGGTGTTACCCCATGAGGCCCCCTCGCAAGTCGGAGATGAGCCTTTGTTGATGGCCAAGCACTTGGGGTGTCCGGTTGTGATTGCACCGCGTCGCGTGGAGGCTGTTCAATATTTACTTAAACATCACTCAGTCGACTTGATTGTGAGCGACGATGGCTTGCAGCATTATGCCTTAGGTCGCGCAGTAGACATTGCGGTGATTGATGGTGTGCGTGGCATGGGCAACGGATTACGTTGTCCTGCAGGCCCCTTGCGTGAGTCAGTCAAACGGCTACAAGACGTTGATTTTTGTGTGGTCAATGAAGGACACTGGAAACATGCGTTTCAAATGAAGCTTGAACCCGTTGCGTTTCGCGCTTTAAAAACAGGTCAACTGATACCGCTCGCGTCTTTTAATCATCAAACCGTTGCAGCTGTTGCAGGAATTGGATCCCCGCAACGTTTTTTTGCAACCTTAAAACGTTGCGGTTTGTTATTAACACCGCATATCTTTCCTGATCACCATGTCTATGTTGAGCAGGATTTTGAGAGTATAGTAGGGCCTGTGGTGATGACAGAAAAAGATGCGATTAAATGTCAGGCCTTTGCAAAAGACGATTGGTATAGTTTGTGCGTAGAAGCACGGCTTGATGCAACATTTTGGCAGCAATTTGATAGGGCACTCATGCGGCACGATACATCAAGGAATCCAGTATGATGGGGCGATTGTTTACGTTTTTTCTAGCACTCATAATGACCGGAGCGGCCCACGCAGAGCCCCTCTCTTTCCCCATCCAAAAAGAGTTTGATTGGGTATTTTCCGGCATGGTATTAAATGAACGCGGCGAGCGGTATGGCTATTATTTTGAAATTCAACGCCAAAAAGAGCAGTTTCGTGTCCTCAGCACCTTAGTGAATGTTGAGAAAAAAACATTGGTTTTCGTAGAAGAAAATGAAGCGACGATTCATGATGCTTCAACCATGAACTGGCAAGTGGGAAAAGCGTATTTAGGGTTTAATCCAGTCACCAATCGGTGGGGGCTAGGGGTTGCCACAAAAATGCATCAAGGCTTTAATTTTAAAATTGACGCATTACCCATGGAGAGCGTACCGCATAGCAAGCAACTGCGTACAGGGCTTGAAATGGTGGTGAATCAAATGGGGCGGCTTAATGGGCATTTGCAGATTGCTAAAGAAAACGAAGAGTTTGTCACCGCTAAAAACACCTGGTTTCGTCAGGTTATTTCAATGCACGCCTCAATCGAGACCCATCCCATGACTCACGTGCTGTGTCATTTTAATGATGGCAGTGGATTTTACGCAGCACATTTACTCGATCCAACCGCACTTCAGGGGTTTGTCGCCGGCTGGCGTTCGTCAGATGGATTACCCATGAAAATGTCTCAATTTGTGAATATCCAACATCCATCGTTACAAGACTGGCAAGTCTCCGCTTCAGTCCCTGCGTTTCATCTACACTTTTCAAATTTACTGGATCATGCAATGAAGTTGAGCGACATGGGCGCAGGTGTTGTCGATGGAGCATTCCCTGGATTTTGCGTAGCGGAGAAAAAGCGAGTTTGATCTGACACGAGCGGTTCTTGAGGTGTCGGTTCGTGCTCGGGATTGTGCTCGGGATCGGTAGGGTGGACAAAGGAGCCAAGCACGGGAACCGCCGACACTGGAAGCGCCCTGGCGACGTGTCCACCGGTGGCTCGGAGCTGTGGTGGATACGTAGTCACAGGATAGGCTCCCATGATATCAACAACAGAGCAATTTCTCATAGCCCGCCCCTCCAACCCCCGAGACGAGTAAATCAAATGAAACCGACCGGCCTCAGGATCTTCTTTTTTTCTTGAAAATTGTTTATGCACATAATGAAAAGACTCAAAACAAATGGTTGGATCATCAATGGCTGCGGCAAATTGTAAAATACTCAGCCTATTTTGAAGTGATCTTTTCATCTCGGATTCGTCCGTCAGTGTGGTTAGGGCTACCGTATCAGCTAAAATTTGCGCTCTTAACCATGCGTCAGTCGGGAGATTCTTTTCTACGAGATTGGCAAGGGTATCATCGAAATAAAGAACATAATGGATATCATCAGGAGAAGGGAGCGGGACGAGGTGGTCTAAGACAAAAGCAGTTTGAATTTTTTTATGGGGTTCACTCATGCCACATCGCTGATACATCTGCTCACCAATGCCATGTTTGATGGCGTCGGTCTCGTCTACCAGTAGCGCTTCAGCACCACTCAATAGCATCGCTGTATCACCTAGTTTGTGGGGTTTTGTAGCTTCAAGAGGTGGGTAAAGATCAGATTGCAAACACACTTGAATAGGGATATCCGCTCCTTCGACTTGTTCGGAAATTGCTTTTTTTAAGGCCTCAGCAACATGCCATGAAATGGTCTTAATGGGAGGATAGTCTAAAAAACCATCTAAGCCAGTGAGCTTCCCACGGATGGTTTCAATATCTTGATGGGTATTGATAGTGATGCTACTGAGTCTGCCTTGTTTAAGAAAGTGAATACAGAGATCAACGAGATGAGGGGATAAGAGGGTCTGTGTTGTATGGCCGGTCGTTTGATCGCTTGTATTGACTAAAGTGTCATCACAATCAAAAACGAGGTGCACGTGCTCTTGAGGGGGCATCATCAATCTCCACCATGATTGGGTTAATTTAAATCAAACCGCTTTTATTATATCATAATTTGTGGGCTGAAAAAACCAGAGAAACCAGAGAAACCGCATTGTCGGAGCAAAGTAGAAATGTCCCCTTTCGGGCAATTTAGAAATGTCCCTTTTCTAATATTAATCCCCTCTATAAATATCCCAGGGGTTTGGGGACAGAGTCCCCCATTTTAAATAGCCCTGCGAAGCAGCCATTTTG
>JAPLRL010000071.1 GCA_026399205.1 Gammaproteobacteria bacterium | reverse complement strand
TAAAAAGTGGTTCGACAACACTTAGAGTAACTAATTTGATTGCTTGTACTAATTTTAACATCTCTACATCCTTGTAAAAACGCAGAGATTCTAAAAAAATTACAGGGAAATCAATAACATTTCCTTAACTTAATGGCAGTGTCCCTAACCCTCCCCCGCGTTCAACATAGAATTATTATGAGAGTTTCGAGCGCGGGAGAGGGGATAGATCGGAGTGGAAATTGTGAACGTATACGACCCTCACCCATGCGCCTCGGCCCAATTGCTTCCCACCCCAATCGACACCAACAACGGCACATCCAGCGCCAATGCATGCTCCATTTTATCCTTAACCACCTGGCGCACGTCCGCAACAGCCGACTCATGCACTTCAAATAATAATTCATCATGCACTTGTAAAATAAGGGTCGCTTTGCCAGCGCCTTCGGTTTTCTGCCAGTGTCCTAACTCAATCATGGCTAATTTAATTAAATCTGCCGCGGTCCCTTGCATTGGGGCATTAATCGCCATGCGCTCTGCTGCTTTTCTTCGCATATGATTGGCAGAGCGAATATCAGGTAAGGTCAAGCGCCGTCCGAGTAGCGTTTCTACATAACCTTGCTCATAAGCTAGCGCTCGTGTGCGCTCCATATAGGCCAACACACCAGGATAACGTTCAAAATACGTTTTTACATAACGCTCCGCATCTTTGCGATCTACACCCAGCTGCTTGGCTAAGCCAAACGCAGACATCCCATAAATCAGCCCAAAGTTCACCGCTTTCGCACATCGACGATGTTCTGCGTTAAGCTCAGCTAATGGCACACCAAAGAGTTCTGATGCGGTTGCCGAATGAATATCTAAATTGTTGCTAAACGCTTGTAGTAACCCCGCATCTTGCGACAAATGCGCCATGATACGCAGTTCAATTTGTGAATAATCTGCTGACAGTAAACAATAGCCAGGTGGTGCAATAAAAGCTTGACGAATCGCGCGCCCTTCTTCGCTTCGCACCGGAATATTTTGTAAATTGGGTTCACTAGAAGACAAACGACCCGTCGCCGTCACCGCTTGATTAAACGAAGTATGCACGCGCCCGGTTTGGGCATGAATCCGTTTAGGGAGCGCATCCAGATACGTTGACACCAATTTACTCAAACGCCGGTGCTCCACAATCACGGCGGGTAAGCGATGCATATCTGCTAAAGCTTGTAATGCAGATTCTGCGGTAGACGGCTGACCTTTAGGCGTTTTTTCAACCACCGGCAACCCGAGCTCTGTAAATAGCAGCGTTTGTAATTGCAACGGGGACTGTAAATTAAATGCATAACCCGCCAAGTGATGCGCTTCTTCTTCTAACTGCGCAATTCTTGCCTTTAACACCAACCCTTGCGCATGTAACACGTCTTTATCAATCAATACCCCGGTCAGCTCCATATCAGCTAACACCGACACCAACGGCATTTCAATCTGTTGCAACACACTTTTTTGCCCCTCACTCAATAAGGGGTAGAGATGCTGATGTAATCGCAAAGTCACATCAGCGTCTTCTGCTGAATAAAACGTGGCCTCAATAATAGGCACTTCATCAAAACGCAGCTGCTTGCCTTCACGTTTGGTGAGTTTTTCATAGGTCATGGGTTGATAGTTTAAATATCTTAAGGCTAACGCATCCATGTTATGTCTCAGTAAACTGCTATCTAACACATAAGATTCTAGCATGGTGTCAAACGCCATGCCCTGTAATACAATGCCACATTGTTTTAACACCGAATAATCATATTTTAAATTTTGACCGACTTTCACTTTCTGCGGGTTTTCAAAAATCGGTTTGAGATCGCTTAATACCTTCTCAACGGATAGTTGAGGTGCCGCCTCAAGATGGCGCAATGGAATATAAATCGCATGTCCGACTTCTGTTGCCAATGAGATCCCGACCAATTGGGCCTCAAGCGGATCTAAACTGGTGGTTTCGGTGTCTAGGCAAATGCAGTTCGCTTGAGAGAGTGTTTTTAGGTAGGTTTCCCAGTGTGCGGGGTCTTGGATGGCCGTGTAGTCGACCTTATCGCTATCACCGACGTCCCGCGGCTTGTCCGCGGGATCCAGGCTGGGTCCCGCGGACAAGCCGCGGGACGTCGGGGATGGCGACGACGGAGATGGCGCAGACAAAAGCTCCTTCACCCAACTCTTAAACTCCAACTCACTCACATGCGCTAACAACCCGACCGTATCAGCCGATTGCAACACATAATCCAACACATGAACCTGCAACGCCACATCGACCTTAATGGTCACCAACTGCTTCGTCAGGGGTAAACGCGGCGCACTTTCACGCAACGACTCCCCGATTTTACCAGTGATGTCATCCGCATGCGCCAACAACGCATCCACCGTTCCATAAAGCTGCAACCATTTGACCGCCGTTTTAGGGCCACACTTAGGGACCCCAGGTACGTTGTCGACACTGTCACCCACCAATGTTAAATAATCAATCATTTGGTTGGGCCATACTTCAAATTTATCTTTAACCCCTTGCACATCTAAGACGACATTACTCATGGTATTTAAAAGCGTAACGTTCTCATTCACCAACTGCGCAAAATCTTTATCGCCCGTTGAAATCAAAACCCGCCTATCAGAGCGCTCAGCCTCTCGAGCTAAGGTCCCAATCACATCATCAGCTTCTACCCCTTCTATCATCAACACAGGGATCCCCATCAAACGTAATAACGTGACTAAGGGCTCAAATTGCACAGACAGGTCTGTCGGCATGGGGGGGCGATGAGCTTTATACGCAGGGTACAACTCATCCCTAAACGTCGGGCCTTTGGTATCAAACACCACGACTAAATGTTCGGGCGCGTGATCTTTTATCAAGCGCCGCATCATATTAGCCACACCATACACCGCACCCGTCGGCATTTTTTTAGAATTCATCAAAGGAGGCAGAGCATGGAAGGCGCGAAAAAAATAAGACGAGCCATCCACCAAAATAATTGGCTTTGTCATCACTCGACCTCAATATCAGGTAAGCGCGCCATGATAGTATCTACTTTCTCACTCAATGCGCGAATTTGCTTGCGTAAATAAGGAATACGCGTCAAAGACAACTCTGTTTCAATGGCTTTATTTCGCGGTCTTGCAGGGTTACCTAAATACACATTGCCCTGCTTTAAATGTTTACGTGAGGGCACGCCAGCTCGAGCCCCTAAAACCACGCCGTCATCAATTCGCACGTGATCACTGACCCCAACATTTGCCGCAAAAATAACCCCTTTACCACTGACAGAACTCCCGGCAATCCCGGTAAACGCACACACAATATTTTGAGGCCCTAACGTCACGGAATGTGCAATTTGCACCAAATTATCAATTTTTGTCCCGGCACCTATTTTGGTCGCGCCCAGCGTTGCCCTATCAACTACTGAATTCGCCCCAATTTCAACGTCATCTTCAATAATCACAGTCCCCACATGCGGTATCTTCATGTGTTCGCCATCAATATAAGCATAACCAAACCCATCAGATCCAATCACACTCCCTGAATGAATACTCACCGCCCGCCCTAACTGACAGCCATCATAAATCGTCACATGTGCATGTAAGCAAGTATCTGCGCCCAATTTAACCCCTGCGCCAATATAAACATGTCCCTTAAGCACACACCGGTCACCAATGTCACTGCCTGCACCAATCGACACAAAAGGCCCTATACGCACATCATTGCCAAGCGTCACGCCTTCAGCAATCACCGCAGTTGGGTGAATCCCTTGTGGCATTTCTACAGGTGGATAAAATCGATTGAGCAAACAAATAAACGCTTTAAAGGGATGATCCACTTGAATCAACGGTTTATCTTGAGACACGACCTGACGACTGACCAATAATGCGCCGGCATTTGACGCCAAAGCCAATTTAATATTTTCCTCACCCTCAGCAAACACCAGTGCCCCGGGTTGAATATCTGTAATGGGTGATAATACCGACACTTCAAAATCAGGCTGACCGACAACGGTTCCATCCACCCATGTTGCGATTGTTTCTAACGAAAAAGACATACGACCTCTGTGATGACGCCACAAAAACGAAAATTATACCATTACAGCATGTTGCATACTACAGGCCTCCTGGACGTCGTTGCGCTCTTCAATGATATCCTGTGATCAAAACGTAGGGTGGACAAAGGAGCCCCACGATGAGCTTGCAGATGACTACGCTCTCTCGGGCGACGTGTCCACCACCACTCGGGGCCGTTCGAGTGCTTCAAGCGGTCCGAGTGACCGGTGGACACGTCGCCTTTTAGGTTCTGCTAACCGATAACATCCATGCTAGGCTCCTTTGTCCACCCTACAGCATTTATGGTATATTCCATGATTATAAGCACTGTTTGGTTGTTGATTACCCCCTATGGAAACCATTCGTATTCGCGGCGCACGCACGCATAATTTAAAAAACATTGATGTGGATATCCCACGCCACCAGCTCACCGTCATCACTGGGTTATCAGGCTCGGGTAAATCATCGCTAGCCTTTGATACACTCTATGCAGAAGGTCAGCGCCGCTATGTTGAATCCTTGTCGTCTTATGCCAGGCAGTTTTTATCGATGATGGATAAACCCGATATCGATCTCATTGAGGGCCTGTCACCTGCCATTGCCATTGAACAAAAGGCAACCTCGCATAACCCGCGCTCAACCGTCGGGACCGTCACTGAAATTTATGATTATCTACGCCTTTTATTTGCCCGCGCAGGTGAGCCGCGTTGCCCCACTCACAACCTACCCCTTCATGCTAAAACCATCAGCCAAATGGTCGATGAGGTACTGACCCTGCCCCTTGAAAGCAAAGCGATGATCTTAGCTCCTGTGGTACAAACCCGTAAAGGGGAGCACATCCTGCTGCTTAAACAGCTTCAGGCTAAAGGCTTCACCAAAGCGCGCATCAATAACGAGCTCTGTGAATTAGACGATCCGCCTCCTTTAGCACCTCATGAAAAACACACCATTGAGGTGGTGATTGATCGGTTTAAAATTCGTCCCGATTTGGCTCAGAGACTCAGTGAATCTTTTGAAACAGCCTTAAGTCTTACCGAAGGCATGGTTAAAGTCGCCTCTCTCGATCACCTGTTTACCGATATCCTGTTGTCTGCCAATTATGCTTGTCCATTATGTGGGTATAGCTTAAATGAACTCGAGCCTCGGCTCTTTTCTTTCAATAGCCCCATGGGCGCTTGCCCTGATTGTGATGGACTCGGTGTCCTTGCCGTAGAGACCGCCCCCCAAACATTTGTCTCTGAGCGGTGCACGACATGCGATGGGACGCGCCTATGCCAAGCGGCTAGGCATGTCTATATCGATAGCCGCACTTTACCCGAGCTTGTTTCTTTGCCCGTCGATGAGGCGTTGACTTTTTTTGCTCACCTCACCCTAGAAGGTGCCAAAGGTGCCATTGCCAGTAAAATCAATCAAGAGCTCACCGCCCGCTTAGGGTTTTTAGTCCAAGTCGGCCTAGATTATCTAACACTCAATCGCTCAGCAGACACCCTATCAGGCGGAGAAGCTCAGCGCATCCGTCTTGCTAGCCAAATTGGCTCCGGTCTGGTGGGGATCATGTACATTTTAGATGAGCCCTCGATAGGCCTCCATCAGCGCGATAATGAACGCTTATTAGCCACCTTAAAAAAATTACAACACTTAGGCAACACCGTCATTGTGGTCGAACATGACGAAGATGCCATACGCGCAGCAGATTTTGTCCTCGACATTGGCCCAGGCGCAGGCGTACATGGGGGCATGGTGGTTGCTCAGGGTACCCCTGATGAGATCATTGCAAACCCTGATTCGCTCACCGGTCAATACTTATCAGGTCAACTGAGCATCCCGCTCCCGAGCTTGCGTACACCCATCAACCCTGAAAAAATTATTCAATTAAGTGGTGTATCTTGTCATAACCTCAAAGGCCTTGATGTTCAATTTCCCATCGGCTTACTCACCTGCGTGACCGGTGTATCAGGTTCTGGTAAGTCCACCCTGGTGAACGATACGCTTTACCCCTTGGCAGCAAATGCACTTAACCGTGCGAACCAACCACTGCCAGGAAAAATAACCCGCATCACAGGTCTTGAGTGGCTTGATAAAGTCATCGACATCGACCAAAGCCCTATCGGTCGCACCCCACGCTCGAACCCTGCCACCTACACCGGATTATTCACGCCCATTCGCGAGTTATTTGCCCAAACCCCAGAATCACGCGCCAGAGGCTATCAACCCGGTCGCTTCAGCTTTAATGTCAAAGGGGGGCGTTGCGAAGCCTGTGAAGGCGATGGCCTGATTCGGGTGTCTATGCATTTTTTACCCGATTTATATGTCCCTTGCGATATTTGCCAAGGCAAACGCTATAACCGCGAAACCTTGTCTATTTTGTATAAAGGTAAAACCATCGATCAAGTCTTGAATCTAACGGTAGAAGAAGCTACGCAATTTTTCAGCGCCATTCCCCAAATTTCTAAAAAATGCGCAACACTGATGGAAGTGGGCCTGGGCTATATTCGACTAGGGCAAAGTGCCACTACGCTCTCAGGCGGCGAAGCACAACGCATTAAACTCGCCAAAGAGTTATCTAAACGCGCCACCGGACGCACGCTCTATATTTTAGACGAACCGACCACTGGGTTGCATTTTCATGATGTGAAACAATTATTACACATCTTGCATCAACTCAAATCTCAAGGGAATACGCTGATTGTCATCGAACATCATTTAGATGTCATCAAAACCGCCGATTGGATCATTGATTTAGGGCCCGAAGGGGGTAGCAAGGGTGGACAGCTTATCAAAGCCGGTACGCCAGAAACCATAGCTGCTTGTGAGGTAAGCTATACTGGACGGTTTTTAAAAGAGAAACTCTTGTCTTGATCAGTCGTTCAGGAAACCAGAAGCCAATTGTGCGACAGCACCCAAGCCACTTGCTATATTTGCTGCGTCATCGAGCTTATCCACCATGTCATCATACTGTGCCACGACCTTATCATCTTGTGCCTTTTTTGCTTCTGACTGCGCAACATTGTCTTGAGACGCAGCCTGCTGTTGCTGTCCCCCAGATGGATTCTGATTACTACTTTGTGTCTGTTCAATCTTATATTCATCACCTTTACTCATGACTTTATTCTTAATTGCGCTTCCAAGCGCTAAAGTGCCCTTGACAGGCAAAACCGCTATATTAGTAATCCAGTTGTCTTTCATTTGACCGCTAAATTCCTTTAGTGAGTTATCTAGCATTTTCAAGACAATGGCATCCAACCCGCCCTCAAAATTATTTCGATCTGATTCTTTGTTATCGTCTTTTTTATCGTCCTTCTTCGCCTCTGGTTGTTTGCTATCCCCTTTCTTTTCTTCAGCTTTTTTATCCTCGCCAGCGGGTTGATCTGTTACATTCTTACTGGAACCTGGTTCAGGTGTTAACAGGGGTGCAAAACCGCGGATATATGGCGCAGGTTTAAATTAATCAAGGTAAGTCAGAAGCGCTCACCTTGATCGAACTTCCGCTAGAATGGTGGATCTTTCGTAACCACATCTGACATTGAAGAGTAAAATTC
>JAPLRL010000039.1 GCA_026399205.1 Gammaproteobacteria bacterium | reverse complement strand
TTATATTTGGCCAATGAACGAAAAACAAGACTTAAGAACAGGCAGGCATTGTACATTTAATCTTCATGTGCATTTGGTCTTTGTAACAAAATATCGGCGGGATGTCTTCTCAAAAGACATCTTAACTGACCTTAATGCCCTGTTTGCTGGGGTTTGCCATGATTTAATAGCCTTAAGGGCGTCTCTAGTCGCATGATTAGAAGAAAAAACTATCCATCTATCCTCCAAAAACTCTGGGCTGGCGCCTTGTGGTCACCCAGTTATTTTGCCGCTAGTTGCGGGGGCGCTCCATTATCTATCATTAAGAAATATATTGAACATCAACAAACACCCAATTGATTGGCCGCTTTCATCCCCGCCATGAATGGCGCGGTTTTTCGCGGGGCATGATAAAAACCCATGTATACGCGGGTTACGATATATTAAAACAAGTTCATTTTCCTGGCCCTGTTGCTGATATTGTTTTGGAACACCATGAAAGATTAAACGGCAGTGGATACCCCAGAGGACTTAAAGGCGAGCAAATAAGATTGGAAACCAGAATTTTATCGGTGGCCGATGTGGTTGATGCTATGACATCACTCAGGCCTTACCGGGCGGCACTGGGTCTAGAGGTGGCATTGGCTGAAATCTCTAAAGGACGAGACACTCTTTTTGATGGACATGTAATTGATGTTTGTATAAAACTTTTTAGTGATAAAAAGCTGTCTTTATATCGCAAAGAAAGGCATTGAGGTTTATTTGAGGAAAAATTTACTTAATACTTGCTGTCCTTGAAGAGAGAAGGGGACCCCATTGATACTGCATGTGGCTTGGCATAGTATGTCAGTCGTTAATCATCCTAAAGCTGAATTAAAATATGCTTTTAGGGTTTCGGAGGGGTGATTGAACGCATTCAGTATTTTTTTTGAGGGCTTGTTGATACTCGAAACACCGGTTAGTGTGATTTTAGTGATCCTTGCTTATACAAGAAAATCTACTGAACCGCTCATTGCGCTTGGTCTTTTATTTGCCGTTGGGGCTTTTAATGGGTTGATGCTGACTTCAGCAAACATTTATCCGCTCATTAGCCTGGATGGTTTCCTCAATTGGCAGGGATTTATACTGTCAATATTATGGCCGTTGATCTTGGTGTTCGTCTTCAAATGGCTAAGCCCAGAAGACGTTGGATTAAAGATAAGTCACCCAAAAAATAGTCTATATTTGGGTTTGCTGTTTGGAGGCATCTTAGGAGGATGGAATTTTCTTGATGAGTATTTAAGAGGAACCTTACATGGCTTAAGTGAAGCGACCCTTTTTATGCTGACTATGCCAGGGCTCAGTGAAGAACTGGTTTACCGTGGTGTCCTTCTGGCTATTCTTGACCGTTATCTTGGCAAGCCATGGCATTGGGATGGGATTCGTTTTGGTTGGGGTATTGTTCTTGTCTCGATGATGTTTATTCAAGGTCATCTTTTTAGATATAGCGATGTGATGAAGGGATTTATTTGGACTGGGAATGTTGATTTGCTTATCAATGTGACTGTTGCAACCGTTGCTTTTGCTTATTTACGGTTGAAGACACGAAGTATATGGCCTGGTGTCCTCTGTCATTCAATGATCGATGTGGCTCCTTTTTTGAGCCCTATTTAATCGCGTTCCTTTAACAAAGAGGGTTCCGCAGCAAGTGCTGAGGTGGCTTAGATGCGATCTAAATCTGTTTTTGTGAGATTGTTGCTGACATCGCCAGTATTTAAGGTTGCCATCGGCTCAATCAGCATGACATGAACCTCTTGGTCTGCTATTGGTAAATGCTCAACACCTTTTGGGATAATAATAAATTCACCTTGTTTTAAATGCACATCTCGGTCTCTAAATTTTAATAATAGATTACCCTTAATAATAAAAAAAAGCTCATCTTCGTTATCATGTTTATGCCACACGAACTCACCTTTAAACTTCGCTAGTTTTACATGTGAATCATTCAGATCACCCACTATCTTTGGCGACCAATATTCATCAAATAAGTTTAATTTGTCTTCAACATTTACTTTCTGCACAGAAAAACTCCTCTATTTGAATAACGACTATGATTACTCTTAATGGGTAATTATGCCGGTTTGAAATAATAAAAAACACCGTATTGAATACGGGGAACCGCAGCTCAATTTAAAAACATTAACGCGACTATATCGGCAGTAAAGTGAGCGCCCGCATGCGCAATCATCGCAGACTCCAAGCCATAACGCTTGTAAAGGAAGCCAAACACAATACCAGCTAATCCATTTCCCGTCATGATATACATGATGACGTGAGGTGTTAAATGACCTGCCAAAAGGTGGGCTGCGGGTAAGACATTTTCCCTTTAAGCACCAGGTGTGAGTGTTGCACTTGGTAATGATAGCGGTAATTGTTAAAGGTAGGATTCGCGTCATCCCAAATGGTCCCCCCCTAGACCTGCACGGCTGGTTAGGCCAGCCGCAAGACCGAGCTCGCCAGTCCAGGTTTCATCGTAAGGGAGTTGTTTTCCTAAAAAAAGGTCTCCTTTGGCTAGGGCTTGTGTGGTCAGGCTTGGAGCATAGGTTTTTAGAATGTCTGGCGCTAACATGAGCGTTTGTTGAAGACCAGCACTTTCCCAAATAGGTCCCACCGTTAGGCTAGTGACCCACGCAGAATTAGGTTTAAGCACGAGGTCAGAGAAGAAGGTTGTCAAATCGCTTAGGCTTGCAAAAGCCATCACGGGACAAAAGCTCAGGCAAGAGAGGATGACGCACTGGATGCGTTTGATTTGTTTAGCCATCAGTGAACCCAGAAAGCGTAGGATGATTACAACTTAACAGAAGCCCGAGATCTCTGTCAATTCTACATTTACATCATTGAAAAAACAGTTACACTAGCGCTTTTTGATCCTTAATATAGGGAGCTCATCGTGCCTCAATCTTCATTATTAAATGAGCAGTCAGTTAGAGAATATACTTTATTAGCAACGCAGAAGTTACATTTGGAACAAAAAATCAGTATTCGGGAACAACATAAACAGCTTGCAATAACTGGTGGACATGTCACAAAAGTTGAAGAAATTGACAATGATCTCAGACAACGCAATCTAAGATTAGATGGCGTTAAGTCCGAACTGAAAAAATTTAATATGGTCATTCCAAAAAGCATATCTACGACCAAAGAAGATCGGTGTTGTTTGGATCTTAATCAAGTCGGACTAGAAGGCATAAAAGCTGAAATCGTGCGCTTAGAGCAGCGTCACTTTGCGTTAAGAATATATGCAGTGCGTGGAAAATGCGATCAAAAAGAGCTGTTAATTAGGCTAAACGAAATAGCCAAAGCAAAGAGAAGCCTTCAAGCCACGGTTCCTGTGTTAGAGGCCGCAATGCAAGTGTCTTCGAGTTTGAATGATGAGTCTCATATAGAGGTTCAATTACAATCTCTCTCAGTATTTCGTAACAAACGACCGAATGGGCTTAACTTGACATCAAGTGACCAAATGAGAGCGGTTTTATCTCCACGCAAAACCAGCTGATATTTCTGATAGGGTCGTTCCGACCCCTATCACTTACGGGTACGGTTATTCATTACTTTTGAGAAGTAGATGCAGGTAAGGTATAAATAGTGTAAGTGATATAAAACGATAATATCGCGCAAAAAAAGCACCATATTGAGGTAAATGCATAAAGATACCACCAATAGGAGATCATCACGGAGATGAACGTGATGACACCGAACAGATTAACTTTCCGTAGGGAAGATAAGAGGAACGATCCTGTCAAAATGAAAATATAACAAACGCCGTATGTCCAAAGGAGCGGGCCCCATGAGTAGGTTTGATAAAGAATAGAGTGGTCAACGGAGGACACGGTCAGTGGGATGGCACCAAATAGAATGGGGGCGTACATGATGATGCCTAATAGTTGTCCTGCGATCATGAATCCTTTGATTATTTTTTTTCTCCCTTTGTTTTTTTCTAGAGAATAAGCACAGATAGGCACATAAGCAGGCCAAAAATAAAAAGCAAAAAATAAATATATTAATGCATAGAGATGAACAGAGGGATCGACCAAACGAGACCAGACTAGACCTTCAATGCACTGTTGGATTCCAAATATAACTGGCATGCATGCAAAAAGAAGATAGTTTTTGTTGTTTTTAAAAGCGGCAGTGACAGAAACTGCACCTGTTGCAATAAGCAGACTGCCCGCAGTGAAGCTAGCTGTTGCTGAAAAACACATATATTTCTCCTTTATGATTTACTGAGAAGCATATAGAGAACTTGCTGAGCTAGACGATGTTGTCGTCATTTGCGAAGTGTTCACATATTTGTGATAAATCCCAGATGCAGCCTCTTTAGGTAGTTGGGACAAAGGTGATCGCAGCCATGGGTTGACTGACTGCATGAGGGTTTGATACTCAGGCGCTAATATTGAGGCGCCGTTTAAGAACCCCCCAAGATAAGTTTTACAAACGGTGGGCTCTTCTTGTTCCACTAATATGGCGTACATGATACTGGAAAATGCGGCCAAACACTTGGGAAGGACAAAAATATCTTGATTGAGTTGTGTTTCAATATGATGAATATCTACCTTTAATTGGGCAATAACAGCAGAGGGTGTTTTTATTTTATCATGTATTGTCTGGAGTTCGGTTTTTAAAAAGGCAAAGAGATCGTCATCAGCTTGGGTTTTAAATTTGATATCAAATGCAAAACAGTCTCTAGCTGAGAGAGACAGGGCATAACGAGAACGTTCTTGCTTATATATCTCTTTTGTAAATGTCGAATCACCCATCTGGAATGGAAATATGATGTGTTCTAGGGGGATAGAATATAACGCTCTTACAACCAGTGATTTTCCTGAAAAGATGATGCGACATTGATATTTGCCAGTGAAGTGCTGCTCGATATCGTCTGAGAGTGGTGGTTCAGACACGGTATAATCTTGACCTTCAATTAAACCTGCATGCTCTTCGAGGTCTTGTTTTAATGCCCGCCATGAGAAGGAGAGATCGTGTTGAGGAAGGGATGAAGGGCGCGACATCGCGGCGTTGTTAGACGTGTTAATTTCAAACGGCTCAATGATCAACTCTTGACTGGTTAATTTAATTATTTTAATTGTCGTTGGCATGGTCACTCTTTTTAACAAGATGATTGGGGGCTTGAGCCCAATCTTGGGTAGTATAAAACCTTTATTATCGCTATGAACGTTCCGTTGTCAACTTAATTAATGAACCAGGGCAACCGCATCTAAATTAGCGCCATTACAAGGCCCTGCGCTCCATGATTGACGCCCCTGTGATTTTATAAGTAAGATGTGGAAACGCATCCACAAGGAAGGGGATATTGTGCTGAATAAAAAACATGTTGGGATGTTATCAGGGATAAGCATACTTATTTGTTTAATGTCATTCATGGCATCTGCAGCACCTTATTTTGAAAATAACGCCCCCCCTTCGTTGGCAGATGGGATCCACTTATCGCGCGCAAAAGATCCTGCGGATCTCGGTATGCTTCCAGTGCTGACCGGCTTGCCGGATAAAGCCAAAGTTGCGCAGCTCACACAACATGCGGTTGATGTGATGTTAGAAGATAAGGACCCGAGATGCACTTCAATCAATCCGCATCTCAGAACGATGGTCTTTCAACATTTTGTTATCTATCAACACCTGGTTAATGCACAACAGGTTTATTTTAATGAGCAAACAGCTCATCAATGGTCACACCTTCTTGCGATGATTCTTGAGGAAAGTAGTGGTGATTCGGCGAATATCACCGATATGAGTGGTCATACAATAGCAACGAATGATTCTAAGGCAAATTTGCATCAGTGGCGGGAGATATTAGCGCTCTCAAAGCGAGGTCACGTTCAACTGAACGATCAAACTAATTTTGGTTTGACTCAAACCTCGACAGACAGACTATTCGCTGCGTTTCGTTTAGCGAAAGATCAAAAAGAAGATACTGCCTTTTTAGAAGGGGAGCAGGGGGCTAAACACGCGTTAAACACGGCCAGTGCTATTCGAAAATTAATTTGGTTTTACCAAGACTTTGCTCAAGGCCGAATCATGCAGTCTCAGGGGCGCATTCATCATCTAGATGTGAGTAAGCCAGCGTATTCTGAGAGATACAAAGCCGGTTTAGAGATGGCGCTCTTATATTGTGGCACCCACTATATGTTTCGCGGGGAGTCTCTCAAGAACCAAGGCGACTCCCTAGCAAAACTTCGCAAGGCCATGGCCTCCATCAGCTATTGTAGGCTCGGGAATCAACAAGCAGGGTATGGCGTGAATGAAATTGATGAAAAATGTTTTGCAGAGTGGGTCACGCTATGCCCTGCTTTGAATATCGATATCGCAACATTAACGCCACTGAGCTACTTTGCAACACGAGGTGCACACCCAGTTTGCGAAGATACGTTTAAACGGCTAATTAAGAAACGAGCTTAACTTTTTTCGCTCGAAAATCCTCACCGCATCCAGGCTACCTTCCTTAGATGAATGGCTGTGATGTCGAGCGTTAAAAACGTTCCTTTAAAGATAGCGTAAATGCTGTTATTGTTTCAGGTTTGTTGATGGAATGGAGTAGAGCCCGAATGAAGAAAAAGCACGAGCAGTCTGCTGGTAAACCAGTCTATGTGGTTGATGGGTGTCGAACGCCTTTTTTGAAAGCACGAGATATTGGGCCGTTTTCTGCGTCAGATTTAGCGACGTTGGCGGGAACTCAGTTGTTAAAACGACAGCCCTTTTTACCCAGTGATTTAGATGCAGTGGTGTTGGGTTGCATGATGCCGAGCCCGGATGAAGCCAATATTGGTCGTTTGGTTGCATTGCGACTAGGCTGCGGCGAATCGGTACCGGCACATACGGTGATGCGCAATTGTGCGTCTGGTATGCAAGCACTAGACTCTGCGGCAATGGCGATTTCATCAGGACGCAGTCATTTGATATTAGCGGGTGGGACCGAGGTGATGAGTCGAGCACCGTTACTGTTGAATATGAAAATGATGAGCTGGTTGGCGCGTTGGAGTGGTGCAAAACAAATCACGCAGCGACTTTCTTTACTGGGTGCGCTGAGGCCTGCTTTTTTTACACCGGTGATTGCCTTGTTAAGAGGGCTGACTGACCCCACGATTGGTTTAAATATGGGCCAAACCGCCGAAGAGTTGGCTTTTAAGTTTGGCATTACGCGAGAAGACATGGATCAATTTGCAGTGTCCAGTCATCAGCGGCTTCAAACAGCATATCGAGAAGAACGAATGGGGGAAGTCTGCTCCTTAATTGACGCAAAAGGCAAAGTGTATACACAAGATACTGGCTTAAGGGGAGATGCCACGATTGAAAAACTGGCGACCTTAAAACCCTATTTTGATAAAAAATTTGGAATGGTGACGGCTGCTAATAGCTCACAAGTCACCGATGGGGCAAGTGTTCTTATTTTGGCTAGTGAAGAGGCTGTGAAACAATATCAATTGCCAATACTGGGTCAGATCGTTGATACGCAATGGGCTGGGTTGAACCCAACCTATATGGGCTTAGGGCCTGTTTATGCGATGGCACCTATTTTTGAGCGTCAAGGTTTGACATTAGATGACATGGATACCTTTGAAATTAACGAGGCGTTCGCTGCTCAAGTCTTAGCCTGTGTCCGTGCATTTGAAGATGAGACATTTTGTCGAGATGCATTAGGACTTAAAGGCGCTATGGGTAAAATTGATATGAACAAACTTAACCCTGATGGGGGCGCTATAGCTATAGGGCATCCTGTAGGTGCGAGTGGCGCGCGAATTATATTGCATGCCTTAGAAACCCTGAAGCAGCGTAAAAAAAATCGAGCGATGGTGAGTATTTGTATTGGTGGTGGGCAAGGCGGCGCCATGTATTTACAGCGCGTTGCTGAAGGAGAACATAAATGAATCATTATAAACACTGGAAAGTCGAGATAGACCATAAAAAAATTGCTTGGCTGGGGCTTGATAGAGCAAACAGCGCAGTGAACACCATTAATCACCAGATATTAGATGAGTTGAATAGTTTGTTACAAGATATTGAAGAGCGCGCTGATCTGATCGGTGTTGTCATTCACTCACTGAAAAAGAAAGGGTTTATCGCGGGTGCTGATGTCCATCTTTTCTCAAAATTTGAAACCAGTGAACCGGTTTTAGAATTTTTAAGAAAAGGGCAGGTGGTTTTTGCGCGTTTAGAGTCTTTAACGATTCCTACGATTGCGCTGATTGATGGGTTTTGTTTAGGCGGCGGTTTAGAGCTCGCCTTGGCTTGTCGATATCGTATTGCGACTGATAGTATTGACACCAAACTTGGCTTACCTGAAATTTTATTGGGATTTCATCCGGGTTGGGGTGGCACCGTTCGTTTACCTCGCTTGATTGGTGGATTGAATGCATTGGGTCAAATGATTTTGCTTGGAAAATCAGTATCAGGTTCACGAGCCAAACAATTAGGTATTGTGGATGACGTCGTGCCTTACCGCCAATTAAAGCGGGCAGCGTATGCGTATATGCAACAGCCCCCTAAGCCACATGCGCCGAGTTGGATGGAGGCCATGACCAATCGCGCCGGTATGCGCACACTTTTGGCTGCTTTTATGCGCTATAAAACCAGCAAATTTGTCAATAAAAATCATTATCCGGCACCTTTTGCAACGATTGATTTATGGGAGCGAGAAGGAGCTGTGGGTGAGCGATCTTACTTACAAGAAATTGACTCCGTTGAGCACTTGATGACTCAAAATGACACTGCAAAAAATTTAATTCGCGCTTTTTTATTACGCGATCGCATGAAAGGCTTTGCTAAAAACTCATCGTTTAAAGCCCAGAAAGTCCATGTGATTGGGGCAGGGACCATGGGGGGAGACATTGCAGCTTGGTGTGCGCTCTGTGGATTAACAGTGACCATTCAAGATAAATCCATTGAGCAAATTGCGCCCATGATGGTTCGAGCAACCCTGTTGTATAAAAAAGTATTAAAAAAACCTTATCTGGTTCAGGCAGCGCTTGATCGTCTTATTCCCGATGTTTCAGGAGAAGGCATTCGACGTGCAGATGTGGTGATTGAAGCCGTATTTGAAAACCTAAACGTCAAGCGCGCTATATTCAAGCGGATTGAAGCGGAAGCAAGGCCAGATGCGTTGATAGCAACCAATACATCCAGTATCCCCTTAGAGGAAATTGCAGAAGCACTCACACAACCCGAACGCTTGGTCGGCATTCACTTTTTTAACCCAGTGTCTAAAATGGAGCTGGTCGAAGTGGTGCATTCATCTAAGACGGCATCAACCGTGTATGATGCGGCGTGTGCCTTTGTGGGTCAGATTAGAAAACTACCCCTTCCTGTGAAATCTAGCCCAGGATTTTTGATTAATCGAGTCTTAATGCCTTATTTGATGTCAGCGGTGGCACTCCTTGAAGAGGGGCATAAACCAGAGCAGGTTGACCTTGCTGCAAAAGCATTTGGCATGATGATGGGACCTGTGGAGCTTGCTGATACTGTCGGTTTAGACGTGTGTTTAGCGGTTGCAGAAAATTTGATTTCACATTTCGGTGGGACTGTTCCTCAGTTATTACGCGATAAAGTGAAAAAGGGAAATTTAGGTAGAAAATCAGGACATGGGTTTTATCTTTATAAAAAGGGCAAAGCGGTGAAAAAACACATCGATGCGTCTGAAAAGAATGATGTCTTGATTGACCGCTTAATGGGACCGCTTGTCAAAGAAGCGAACCTGTGTTTAAAAGAGAAAGTCGTGCAAGACGCAGATTTATTAGATGGCGGCATGATTTTTGCAACCGGGTTTGCACCCTTTCGCGGGGGGCCGATTCATTGGTCTACGCAGGGGAAGCATGGGTGTGATGAAACGCCGCAGCAGCGGGCGCACGAGGAAAGTGAAGAAGTCTCAATATAATGAATTAAGGTAGGGTGGATTAGGGCCGCCAGGCCCGTAATCCACCTTTGAGCTTTAGCCGAAAAGGTGGATTACGGCGCCAGGGGCGCCTAATCCACCCTACATTGCCAGACAAGTTTTATGAATATGCCCTATCTATCCCGGCCAGAAAAAGCACCCAAGATTTGTAACAAGCTGATGAACAGATTATACAAAGAAACGTACAATGAAATCGTTGCCATGATGTAGTTTGTTTCACCGCCGTTAATAATAGCGCTGGTTTCCATCAAAATAAGCCCAGATGAAATAAGCACAAAGGCGGCTGAGATCATGAGTTGTAGAGCAGGAATTTGAAAGAAAACGCCAGCTATCATGCCAAGAAGGGCAACCATCACTGCAACAAACAAAAAGCCACCGAGGTAAGTGAAGTCTTGTTTTGTGGTAAGGACGTAACCTGACAAAGCAAAAAAGATGATGCCAGTTCCACCAAAGGCAGTGGCAATCAGCTGGTGTCCGTTGACAAAATGGGCGAGGTAGAATGCTAAAATAGGGCCTAGTGTATAACCCATGAAGCCTGTGAAGGCAAAGCAACTGACCAATCCCATAGGGCTATGTCGTAACGATTGCGTCAAAAACATGAGTCCATAAACGCCTGCAATCATGAGAAACGGATTCATGGGTGGGGCTTGAAATGCTAACGCAAGATAAGCGGTAAACGCACTAAATAAAAAAGTGAGCCCGAGTAAGAGGTAAGTGTTGCGTAAGACTTTATTGGTTGCTAGCACTGATTCTTGTTGACGAGTCAGCACATGGATACTGTTTTTGTTCATATGAAGCTCCAAAATTAATTTTAAGATCTCTCCACTTCTAATTCTAGCATAGGTTTGCTGTGTGCGCTAACTTAAGGTGGTGTAACTTATTGTCGTATCCGAGCCGTGACCGTTAGGGAGCGGAAGTTTTAAACCTACCGCTCCCTAACGGTCGCGGCTCGGATATTACGGCCTTGGCGACTCATATTTATTCGATGGCGGATCTTCGGGAAGATCTACCTCTAACACTTGAGATAATGCCTCAACATCTTGTTTCAGTTGTTGATTGATACCCACTTGATAAGCAGGACTGATGTCGATAAGCTTTGGCGAATGAACCACATTCATATTTTGTCGAAACGCGTGAATATCAGATAGTAGATGCTGTCTTTCTGATACGCTTGATGTTTGATTGAATACAGCGATTTTTTCATTGAGTTTATCAATGTCGCGATTAACCGCGCGCTTAAAATGCGTATACTGGGCTTTCTCCAATTCAGAGCCGTTTTCTAGAGAGTCTGTCAGTTTGCTAACTGCCTTCATTTGTGGGCCATCACTAGATTTTTGTGGTGTAAGTGAGATATTCAAAACGTCTGCAAAGATCTTGATGTCTTCTTTGAGTTGTTGATTAATGCTTACTTGGTAAGGCTTACAGAGTAAAACGATCTCATTTGAGTAATTTCTATCCATTCTTTGACAAATGGAGTGTATAGCAAGAAGACTTACTTGTTGTTCCGTATCGGTTTGCGCGCGATTAAACGCAAGAATTTTTTGATTAAGTTCCTCAATGTCTTGATTCACTGCGTGCACAAAATAAATATAGGGCTTTTCAAGTTTGCTTGGACATCCCTTGGGGATGACTCGGCTTAGGAGTTCAATGGGCTTTATTTGTATAGGAGGAGGTGGTGCCACCACCACATCATCATTTTCCTCCTCTGGTGGAGGCGAATCGTCATAAAAATCATCATCAGGTGGAGGCGGAGTCTCCTCAAAGTCATTATCAGGTGGCGGCGGAGTCTCCTCAAAGTCATTATCAGGTGGCGGCGGAGTCTCCTCAAAGTCATTATCAGGTGGCGGTGGTTCATCTGGTGACAATCTGATGAAATCGTAATTCGCTCTTTTTTCAGGATCACTTAAGACCTCATAAGCGTTACCAAGCTCTTTAAATTTTTCCGGTGCTTCAGGGTCGGTCGTTTTATCTGGGTGAAAAATAAGTGCAAGCTTTCTATACGCTTGTTTAACCTCTTCAGGCGTTGCATTTTCATCTACACCTAATACTGAATAATAATTGATATCACCCATATATTCGCCATAAATTAGATCTTATTGTAAATTAATTATTTACCATGAATCTATAAATAGCAAGTCAACGCGGTATTTACGATGTCTTTAATCTGACGAATGCGCTTAGTTTTTGGAATAAAAAGCCATCATATCCTTATTTAGCCACACCAAATTATATATGCACTTCTAACAACATGGATTCCAGCGTCAACCCAGGTCCAAATGCACAACTAAATATTTTTTTTCCATTATCTTGTTGACTTAATCCATTTAAAATCTGCCTTAAAACAAAGAACACAGTAGCAGAAGACATGTTGCCGTATTCGCGTAACACCTCATAGGAAAAGCGATTGTCATGTAGGGTGATATTGAGTGACTTTTCGCAGGCCTGAAGTATTTTCAGACCACCGGGGTGAATTGCAAAATAATCAATGTCGCTAAATAACCGGTTGGATTGACATAGTAATTTCTCGGCAAATGCAGCGATGCCTGATTTGATCGCTTGCGGAACATAAGCGCTCAGTACCATCTCGAAACCAAAGTTGCCGATATGCCAAGCCATGTCTTGACTGGTTTGCGGCATGATATCGCAATAAAACGACTCAAGGCGCAGGAAGGATTGATTGGTGGGTTGTGTTTGGATTAATACTGCTGCAGCTCCATCTGCAAAAATAGCGTTTGAAATGATGTTGCCGAGGGTAAAGTCCTTTTGAAAATGGATTGAGCAGAGCTCCACGCAAACTAACAATACAGTGGCATTGGGGTCTGCTTTGCAAATGGCATCTGCGACTTTCATACCATTAAAGGCACCATAGCAACCCATGAAATTGATTGTGGTGCGTTGAGTTGATGGTGAAAGCTTCAAGTGTTGGATAATTTCGATGTCAATTCCTGGCGCATACATGCCGGTGCAACTGACTGTGATGACGTGACTAATGGTTTGTTTATTCACGTTTATTAAACAATCATTAATTGCAGCTAACACCAAAGTTAATGCATTGGATTTATATACAGCCATGCGTTGAGCGGTCGTTGGGAAATCAGCTGATGGATCATTGGGAAAAAACTCGAATTCACCAGGCCGTTTGCAAAAATCTGCTAACACACTATACCGTTGCTTGATTCCTGATGAGTTGTAAATTCGTTTTAATATTTTTGATTGCGCAAAATTTAGGTGAAATCCCTCCGAAATTAACTCAGAAAGGTCTTCCTGCGCGAGCTTGTAGGGAGGGTTTGCGACTCCAATTGCGGTAATAGCAGATTGCATTGCTAATAGTCCAATGTCTTTAATAGTTGATGGCTAAGCCATGGGTTACTTCCAAATAGTGAAGAAACGACTTTGCATAGACGTGGTTTTTGTAATAAATGATGCATGCATTTTCCAATGAGACGCTTGGGCCGCATAAGACGATCGAGCTCTTGATGATACCCGATTGGATTACGCTGCAAATAATACTCTACCGCTAATAATGCGCTGCTAACACTATGCGCAAAACCATATCCAATTGCCGGATAAATGCTGGCAAAAGCATCGCCAATCCAATAGGCGTGCGGCCAATTGGGTAACGATTTTAAACCGAAGGTAGGCGCAGGGCCTTCTAACCAGTCGAGGGTTAATTGTTTTCCATATTCGCGTGGAAGACAATCAAAAAAAGCCCTGCATGATCCCGCCTTCTCAATCATTTCCCGCTTAATCAAACAAGTTAGATTGCTCGTTTCAGACGTCACCGGCACGATCCCAAAATAACCACCAGCTAGACTAAACATCAATAGAGTTTCAGGTTCAATCACCTGCGGGATATGGGTTTTAAAACCAACATAAATTGATGTAGACACACGTTGAGAAAATTGACCGCTTGCGAAGATCACATGTCGAGCATGTATGATTTCGCCAGAACTCAGGTGTAATATAAATGGGGAAGAGTCGGTTGCAGGGATAATGTTTTTGATCGGCGTTTGTTCAACCATACGCCCACCGAGTGTAGCCGCACGTGATGCCAGCTCAAGCTCGGCATCACGTCTAGAATAGGCTCCTGCTTCGCAAGGAAAAGAAAATTGCACATCGTTAAATCGTGCTTGTTTTATCGTTTGTATGGGACCGATGCCCCACTCATGCAGTTGTTCGATGACGGGTGGTGCCAAAAATTCACCGCACATTTTAGGTGAACCAATGGTCGACGCCTCGAGCAACAGTGGTGAAATATGTTTATCCAGCAAGGCATTCAGGCAGCTGAGTCCTGCTACTCCGCCTCCAACAATTACGACTTCTTCCATAAAATCACACTCCAGCGAAACGGGAAACCCCATTTGATTTGATAATGACTGATATTTGCCCGTTTCAAAAGACATTTTAATTCAGCACGCGTAAAACTTCTCTGGATAGATACTAGACCATCATGGGTAATGAGTCGATTGCGAAACAAGATCGGACTGATTTGTTTATACAACCAATACGCGATCGGATGGCGCTGCAAATCATGAATAATAACGGCTTCTCGCGCCGCTTGATAAGCATTTTGTAAAAATCCAACCAGGTCATCATCATCGATATGATGACAAACCAACGTGGTTAACACAACATCAACGCTGTCCTTTGATAACTCAAGTGCTAATTGGTGTTGTAACTGAAATTTAACATGAATATTGGGGTTGGTTTCTTTCCAGCGTGCAAGTTCATTTTGAGCGATGTCTATCGCGACTTCAGATACATCAATACCCAACAACCTCATTTTGGGGTAGTATTTACTTAAATTCAGTAAACATAGCCCTCCGCCGCAACCCACATCGATTAATGAAATATCATCAGGGAAACGCTTTAAAAGTTTGACTGTGCTGTTAAAAATCCCCATCAGTTTATTGATCTTAAACAGGATTTTTAAACACAGGATATATTCTTCATGGGTATAATAAGACGATCCAAGATCGATTAATTCTTTTTCTTTTGAACGCATTTTCATCATGAAGGCTTCACCCAAAGCACATATGTGTTGATAAACGTGGGCAACATTAGTACCGTTTTGCTAACGCGTACGGCTCAATTGAGCGAAAAGTTGAGAATAGCATATACTACCACACTTTAATTCTCCACCTGTAAGATGCTAAGATATACCCAACGCTAGGGCGTGGTTACATTTGCTTCAGAAGCCCGTCACCCCGCGGCTTGTCCGCTGGGTCCAGGATTCTTGCCACATCGCTGGATCCCGCGGACAAGCCGCAGGACGACGGCGCTCATGGCAAATGTTGGGTATACACCTGTTTACTGAATGAGAAATTGTGATGACGAGTTCTACTTTAAGTTTGGCAACTGATTTGATATTTCAAGATACATCGCTGGATGTTGCAGCGATTGGCAAGATTTTATCTATTTTGCAAGGCCCCAAGATTGATGGGGGCGAGCTGTATTTTCAAAGCTGCACGTATGAATCTTGGTATTTAGAAGACTCTCATGTAAAAAGCGGGAGTTATTCGTTCGACAGAGGCGTGGGGATCCGTGCGATTAGTGGTGATAAAACAGGGTATGCATATTCTGATAACTTAGTGATTCCGGCGTTAGAGCAAGCAGCGCTTGCTGCGCGTTCCATTGCTTTTTCAGGAAGTGATACTTCACCTGCTATTGCCATACCAGGCGGTTCAATTGTGTCACGCTATCAACCGATTAATCCATTAACAGACATGGATAGTCACACCAAAATCGCATTATTGGAATCTATCGATCAATGCGCGAGGCAAGAAGATTCAAGAGTGACACAGGTAAATGCCTCATTAACTGCCTGTTTTGAAGTGGTCATGATCCTGAACCAACATGGTGAACGTGTGGCGGATGTGCGCCCCATGGTGAGTATGCATGTCAGTGTGGTGGTCGAAGATGCACAAGGGAAGCGAGAAAGTGCGCGTAGTGGCGGCGGTGGGCGAGTGGGCTATGATTTTTTAATTGAAAAAGAGCGTGCGCTAGGGTTTGCCAAAGAAGCGGTGCGTCAAGCACTGGTTAATTTAGAAGCGCGCCCAGCACCAGCTGGGATGATGCCCGTGATATTAGGTCCTGGCTGGCCTGGTGTTTTGTTACATGAAGCAGTAGGGCATGGCTTAGAAGGTGATTTTAACCGCAAAGGGCTCTCGGCGTTTTCCGGGCGCATGGGTGAACAAGTTGCCTCACGTGGCGTAACCGTTGTGGATGATGGCACCTTGCCAGATCGACGCGGCTCATTGAGTATTGATGATGAGGGAACGCCTACACAGTGCACCACCTTGATTGAAGATGGGGTGTTGGTCAATTATATGCAAGATAAGTTAAATGCAAAACTCATGGGCATGCAATCGACGGGGAATTGTCGGCGTGAATCGTATGCTCATGTACCCATGCCAAGAATGACCAATACTTATATGTTAGCCGGGCATTTTTCTCCTGAAGAAATGATTGCATCTGTTGAGCAGGGCATTTATGCTAAAAACTTCGATGGTGGGCAAGTTGACATCACGTCGGGGCAATTTGTATTTGCGACCAGTGAGGCCTATTTAATCGAAAAAGGAAAAATCACCGCGCCGGTTAAAGGGGTGATGCTGATTGGCAATGGTCCTGAAGTCATGCAAAAAATCAGCATGGTCGGAAAAGATTTAATGTTAGATCCAGGTATTGGTGTGTGTGGGAAAGATGGTCAATCAGTTCCTGTTGGTGTGGGGCAACCTACATTGAAGATTGACATGATGACAGTTGGGGGAACAGATCAAGGGTGATGATATGAAACGATGCTTCACGCTTTTGATGTTGGTAAGTCAATTGGCTTTTTCGATGGCACATAAAATCGACTTGGATAAAGCAGTTGATGATGCGATTGCGCGTTATGGATTAAAAACCGAGCCTTATTTGGTCAAAGATTTTCAAAAAGCGCATGTTCAATATCCACCTAGTCAAGTGGCTTTATTGGCGTTTAAAAAAGAGCGCTTAATTGAGTTATGGGCCAAAAACAAAGGTGAAGGTTGGCGCTATATTCGCAATTACTCGCTAACCGCTTTTAGTGGACGCTTAGGCCCTAAACTACGCGAACAAGATGGTCAAATTCCAGAAGGTATTTATCGACTGATTACGTTTAATCCGTTCAGTAGTTGGCATTTATCCATGATGATTGATTATCCGAATGATTTTGATCGTTTTCAAGCGTTAAAAGAAGGTCGTCATCAATTAGGAAGCAATATTTTTCTACACGGAAAAAACAAATCTGTGGGCTGTTTGGCCGTGGGCGATCACGCCATCGACCAACTTTTTTTACTTTCACGACGTGTAGGCTTACAACATGTCAAATTGATTATCGCACCTAATGACTTAAGAAAAGCCAAACCCGCCACGTCCTATATCGCCCAACCGAAATGGGTGCCTCAGTTATATCAACGCCTTACGACAGCGTTACGTGAGTTTAAAGAGAAGAGAAAAATGCGAGTGGCTGCGCGGGTTTATAAAGCGGAGCAACGTAGGGTGGGCAAAGGAGCCTAACACTAAGCGTTCAGGTTAAGATGAAACCTCTGGCGACGTGCCCACCCTACGACGGCTCGCATTTCGTGAGCCAGGAACATAAGTTAGGTTGAACAAGCCGCTTTAACCGCATGCTGTCCCATATTTGTCAATGCCACTTTTCCACCTGGTTCTGCTGTGATTCTTAAAACGTCTTTATCACGAACACGGACCACAACATTGTCCCCAGTTGAAACGGGCAGATCATTGATTTTTCCACTTTTGCGTAATACTTCCACAAAAATGTCGTTGCCTTCTTCATCTTCAGTGCTGATGACACAAGCTGCATGAACACGCTGAAATGCAAAATTGGTAAACTCTTCGCGTTTATTTGGTGTTAAGTTAAAGTCCATTTTGACACCAGGCAGGATCTCTTGTGGATCCGCGTAGACCGATGAAACACCTAGAACGAGAAGCAAAGCTAGCATGATCTTTCGTTGTAAAATGCGCATAAATTATTTCCTAAAGGTTAAAACAGAAACCTGAATCTACACGATGATAATATAGTAGTCAACGCTTGCAAATATAAATCTTTACCTAGAAATGAAACTTCAAAACCCCAATCACAATTTCAATGGCAATCAGTACAATAATAATGATTTCCAGCGTATGTGCATGGCGATTCTCTAAATAGCGATTGAACATGGCAAAAATTTCATCGATGGTGTCTAGGCGGTGATTAATTGCAGTGACCCGACGTTGAATATGCAAGTAGCGCTCTAGCATAATAAAGTATTCTTCAAGCGTTGGGTGTTGCCAAAAGTATTTAGGATGATACATGAAATTACTGATTAAATTTAAATCTGTTTTGGTCCCAAGAATTTCCCCGGAAGCTTGCTGTATTTGTTTGCGAGAGATGGGGATATCTCCTGATGTTGAGACTGTTTTAATCAGTGGGGTGTATTTTTCCGCTAAATTTTCAATGAGGTTTTCAAAATATTGTAATTTAACCGATTGCGAAAAACCGTACGATAAGCTTAATCTCAGCTCATAGCCATCGGCCTCTTTATCAAGCATCAAACAGTCTACATCAAAATAATCATGCGGCTGAATGGTGGTTCTATCACCAATTCGATAACTGAATTCATCATGGATATTGGCGAGAATGGGTTTGTCTGCAAACGGGCGCAGGTAGGTGAGAAGTTGTGAAACAAGATGGCGCTTCATTCCCCAACACACAATGGTGCCATTTTTAAACACAAAAACCAGGTGGTCTGGATACAGCGGTTGATTGAGTTTGACGACATCGCGAGAGCGATTAGATATATAAAGGGTCGGGTTCGCTTTAAAAAAATGATCAATACCCGAGAGATCCAGGTGGTTGGCAATACAATAACTTAAACACTCCATAAAACAACCTAAGCTTAAGTGATGGTCTCTGGTTCACGATGGTAAACGCGTTTTTTGTCCGTTTGACCGCTTAACCATTGTGGACAGATTTCCAGAATAGATGCAATTCTATCTAAGAGTTGCGGTGAAGGCAAAGCATGTCCAAAAATTAAATTCGTTGCCGTGTGTTGATTGACTTGAAAAACCTTGGTGATCGCTTTCATTTTGTCTGAAAGATCGTCCGGAAATCCAATTAAAGCAAGCTCACGGTTAAAACGTTGAGAAAACAGTTTGCTGTTCATCTCCGTCTCCTTGGAGTTGTATTCGGGCGTACATCCTGTACGTAGGTAGTTATACTTTATTTTTTAGTGATTCTCAAGTCTCTCGAGAAAGTGTATAATATCAAATCAATTTTTATCACAATATGAGGTTGAATGATGCCCGGAACGTCAATTGCCGAGAAACTTCGTCAACTTAGAAAATTAAACTCAACCACTTCGCCTACACCGCTTGTGAAAATTATGGTGAGCCTTCTTAGCGATCATTTTACCAACATTTATCACAAAGAATTGCGTATGGAAGGATATGAAGAAAAAGCACGATTTTTATTATTACATAAAGAGACTGCTGATTTATTAACACCAGATGTTCTCATCTATATTTTTTGTCATGAAGAAGGAAAATTAAATACTTTTTTCTCAAAATGTTTCAATCCTCAAAAACTAACTCATTTTATTGAGGCTGGTTTTTGTCGTGGCGAAGACGGACTCAGAACCCTGTGTAATAAACGAGACGATACGGCTGAGTCGCTCAATGTAGAGTTTGATGCGAATACCTCGCGAATTTGCGCGGCGGTGGATGTCGCACTTGCGCGACTGAGACCTGTGCCAGTGAGGGTAGAGGAACCCATCACTGTGCCTCAAGCACTGCACTATGATCCAACTGATGGCTCAGATCGGGTTCCTTCTGGATATGGGGATAATCGCAGTTTGCTTTTGGCTCTTCGGCGACAGGATACTGAGCAAACTGTTCCTCTCTCTAATCCGAGCCGCGACCGTTAGGGAGCGGAAGTTTTAAAAGTTCCGCTCCCTAACGGTCGCGGCTCGGATTAGAGCGAGTGAAAAATTGAGAATGGCGTTACTTTACGGCCCTAATCTTTTTTCGATGCATTCAACATCCAGTGGTTTTTTTCATAGGTTGAAATCTGTTCACTTAATAAATTAATCGTGCCTTCATCATGGGCCTCTTGCGCGCTTTCGATGGCATGTTGGAGGCTTGCGATAAGTAACGTGTAATCATTCACTAAATCAGTGAGCATCTGATGAGATGTAA
Organism: Gammaproteobacteria bacterium; assembly: GCA_026399205.1. Classification (GTDB taxonomy): domain Bacteria; phylum Pseudomonadota; class Gammaproteobacteria; order Legionellales; family Legionellaceae; genus 2-12-FULL-37-14. Next base: position 5,934 of record JAPLRL010000039.1, on the reverse strand, counting down.
ATGACGTTTCACCTTCTTTGAGGGTGCGTAATTGGTTGAATTCTTTAAAGGTAGCAGGGGCTTTATGGCCTTTCATGACCATTCTTTCGGCCAGTTGATCAACCGCATTGGCTAATTGTTGATATTGGCTTTCAAATAATAGATGCAAACTATGGAATTCTGGCCCTGTCACGTGCCAATGGTAATTTTGAGTTTTCAGATACAGCGTGTAAGTATCCGCAAGAATAATGGCCAGCTGTTTAGTGAGTTGTGTCATGGGGTCTCCTCCTTGAAGTTGCGTGATGTATATCATACTATTGATGACATTAATTTTAAAAATAAACAAGTAGGTCTGTCGAATGACGTTATCCTCTTTACAAGCAATTTCGCCTATTGATGGGCGCTATGTTTCTAAAACGGTATCACTCAGCCCGTTTTTTAGTGAATTTGCATTAATGTATTATCGTTTAATGGTTGAGATTCGTTGGTTGGAGTCTTTGGCAGACCATCCGTCCATTCAAGAAATTCCTGGGTTCGATACACAAACCAAGGTTTATTTAGAAGAAGTGTTAGATAATTTTGATGAAGATGAGGCGCTCAAAGTTAAAGCCTATGAAAGGCAAACCAACCATGATGTGAAAGCCATTGAGTATTATTTACGGGACTGCTTATTAACGTTTCCAACCCTGCGACCCTATGTTGGCTTTGTTCATTTTGGGTGTACGTCTGAAGATATTAATAATTTGGCTTATGCCTTGATGTTAAAAGAAGCGATTGCTCAGGTGATTCAACCGACTTTGGCAGAAACCATCATGGAGATTCTTTCGCTCGCTAAACAATATTCAGACATTCCGATGTTGAGCCGCACCCATGGTCAACCTGCTACCCCGACCACCGTAGGTAAAGAATTAATTAATGTAGTGGCAAGATTAAAACGCCCGCAGCAACAACTGGCTGAGGTTTCTATTTCGGCAAAATGCAATGGAGCGGTGGGTAATTATAATGCGCATGTGGTGGCTTACCCTGAAGTCGATTGGCGCAAACACGCTCAGCAATTTGTAGGCTCATTAGGGTTGTCATTTAACGCCTATACGACGCAAATTGAGCCACACGATGGATTGGCTGAAATTTCACACATCATGATTCGAATTAATAATATTTTATTGAATTACACGCAAGATATTTGGAACTATATTTCATTGGGCTATTTTAAGCAAAAAATGGTCTCAACTGAAGTCGGATCTTCAACCATGCCGCATAAAGTCAATCCCATTGATTTTGAAAACGCCGAGGGCAATTTGGGTTTGTCTAATACCTTGTTTAATCACTTTGCGATGAAGTTACCCATTTCTAGATTACAGCGCGATTTATCAGATTCAACCGTGATGCGTAATATTGGTGTTGCGTTTTCTTACGCGCTGATCGCTTATCAGTCTTTGGTCAAGGGTAATGAGAAATTAGACGTTAACGAAGACCTATTAAGAAGCGAGCTAGAGGATCATTGGGGCGTGTTAGCAGAACCCGTGCAATGTGTGATGCGCCGCTACCAAATTGCAGATGCCTATGAGCAACTCAAAGAATTGACGCGCGGTCAACCGGTGACCAAAGAACGTTTGCATGCGTTTATTCAGGCCGCCGCTTTACCGCAGGGCGTGAAAGATCGATTATTGACCTTGACGCCTGCGCAATATACGGGCCTAGCGTCTCAATTGGTGAAAGCGTTTTCATGACCACGCAAATCAATCAACAAGGCACGCGATACGAATTCGATGTATTGGTCATTGGCAGTGGCTTAGCAGGATTATGTTCAGTGTTACAGTTGTTAGCATTGCAGCCCAAGCTTTCTATCGCTTTATTAAGTAAAGAGCTCCTTCAAGAGGGAAACAGTCGCTACGCACAAGGGGGGATAGCCTCAGTCAGCGCAAGTGAGGATCGGGCGGAATACCATATTCAAGATACCTTAAATGCTGGGGACGGCTTATGTTACGCGCCTGTGGTAGATAATATGATTCGGCAGGCACCCGCCGTGATTCAAGATTTAATCGAACGTGGCGTGCAATTTTCAAAAAATGATACAGGTGAGCACGAGTTAGGACAAGAAGGGGGGCACTCTCATCGTCGCATTCTGCATACCGGGGATGAGACAGGGCAAGTGTTAATGGACGTACTGTCTCAGGATGTGAAGTCGTTACCTCAAGTGACTTGCTTTGAACACCATGTGTCCATCAATTTAATTACCCATGTGCAACCCCATCAGCCGAATCATCAAGGCGAAGTATTAGGCGCATATGTCTTAGATACCCGCACGCATCTGATTCACACCTTTTTAGCCAATGCAGTGATATTGGCAACCGGTGGGGCAGGTAAAACGTATTTGTATACCACCAATCCTATGGTCGCCACAGGAGATGGGGTCGCGATGGCATATCGTGCCGGAGCTCGCGTAGGCAACATGGAGTTTTATCAATTTCATCCGACGTTGTTATATCATCATTCTTTGCACCATTTTTTAATTTCTGAGGCTGTACGCGGAGAAGGGGGACAATTAAAAAACCCAGAAACCGGCGAGCGCTTTATGGTCAATATATCACCCGCTAAAGAACTCGCAACCAGAGACATTGTCGCGCGTGCCATGTTTAACGAAATTGAACAAACTGATTGTCATTATGTGCATTTAGATATCACTCATCAATCCCGCGCGTTTTTAAGTAAGCGTTTTCCTAAAATTTTTAGAACCTTGTTATCGATTGGCATTGATATGAGCCAAGATCCCATTCCTGTGGTGCCCGCAGCGCACTATCAATGTGGTGGCATCGTCACCGATGGCGATGGCAGAACAGATTTAAGGCGACTTTATGCCATTGGCGAGGTGGCTTTTACAGGCTTACATGGTGCAAATCGTTTAGCGAGTAATTCATTATTAGAGGCATTGGTGATGGCCGGGAATGCCGCAAAGGCGTGTATGATGGATTTAACAACGCGCTCCTCTAAACTCAAAGATGCTGTTGCGAACTGGAATTCTCCAGGCACGGTGAATACAAGACGCGCCAGCCAAATTAATGCACATTGGCGGGGATTACGAAGTGAAATGACCTCTTATGCGGGTATTATTCGTACTGAAGATGGTTTGCAAGATGTGTTACAATTGATTTTACTGCGAAAAAACAGTATTGATGAATATTATTGGTCACATTGTATCACCAGAGATTTCATCGAATTACGTAACATTGTGTTGAATGCGGAACTCATTGTGCGCTCGGCCTTAGCTAGGCGAGAATCCCGCGGTGGGCATTATCGAGAAGATTATCCCTTTCATCATCAGCATGCTCAGGAGAGCGTGATGCGGTTAACGATGCCGAGTGTGGGGAGTGTATTTACAAGTAGAGAGTAGAATTCATTATGTTTCGTTCTAAAACCCAGTATTGTCCAGAAAAATCGATGATCACCCTAACCAGTACGATGGAAATTTGTCAGCGTGATTATCCGCTTGATTGGTATCAACACGATTTTGTGCCCTACGCAGAAGCGTATATGGCCCTGCCCGATAGAAAACTGACCACTGTTATTGAATGGATGCGTCCTTATATTGAAAAAGCCTACGATCATTTTGGTGAGCAGTTACTGTTACTTTCTCATTATTACATGGGCGGCGAAATCGTTCGTCTGGTCGAGACGTTTGGTGGCGTGATTGGTGACTCCTATCAATTAGCGCTGATGGCCGTGAATCACCCAGAAAAAACCGTGATTGTAGAATCTGCCGTGCATTTTATGGCAGAATCCATTGCCTTGCTCGCTCATGACAATCAAACCGTTTATATCACCAACCCTAAAGCCGGTTGCACCATGGAAATGCTAGCCAAAGATTTTATGGTCGAGCCTGCGCTACTAGAACTTAACCAGCGTTATGGAAAGGAAAACGTCTTACCCATTTGTTATATGAATACCTCAGGCCGCATCAAAGCGATGACGGGTGCACAAGGGGGTGCGGTCTGTACGAGCTCAAATGTAAAAAAAATCGTGCAGTGGGCCAGAGCACAAAAAAAGAAAATTTTATTTATCCCCGATAAACTCATGGGAGAAAATGTGGCCTATTGGCTGGGCATTAACAATATTGCTTATTGGCCAGGTGGGAGTGCCGGTGCGCTCTATTCACTCAGCCAGCAAGACGCTGCGACCATCGCGCAATTTGATCAAGCAGAACTCGTGCTGTTTTCTAGTCTCTGTGCCGTTCACGCCTATTACAAGGCCAGTATGTGTGAATATTGGCAAAAAAGGGGGTTTACGGTCATTGCGCATCCTGAGTGTCCTAATGAAGTGATTCGACAGGCTGATCTTGCGGGGTCCACCGCACTGATTTGGGATCAAGTGATGTTTGATCGCGCACAAACTGGGCGCTATGCCATTGCAACAGAAAATCATATGGTCCAAAACTTAAAAGAACAAGGCGCATTAAAAGGCATTCAGGTGGTGAATGTGGCTGAAGCCCCCAGCGAAGCACAAGGCCCAGGCATGGGCTGTGGGTGTGCGACGATGTCGCGCAATGATCCTCCTCATTTAGTGGCTTTACTCGATTTATTAAGACAAGGCAAATCGCTCGATTATAATATTATTCGTCCTGGCGATGAGGTGAATGAATTTACGGGTATTCGTGATCGCTTAAGTTTAAGCGAACAACAATGGATTGCCGAGAATGCAAAAAAAGCCCTGAATAACATGATTGAGATTACCGAAGGGCGGTTATGAGTCACGCGAGTTGTTTTACTTACCCGCGCCTCCAGCCCCATCAACGCTGGGGACAGTTGCATGGCAGTGCTTTGCCCTTAATGATTAGTGAATTTGTACAATCTGTAGAGCCGATGTGTTTGGTCATGGCGCCCAATTCGTTAGCGGCGAGTCGCATTCATCAAGCATTGGGCGTCTTTCTTGAGGCCAGCGCTGATATTGAATTATTATTTTTCCCTGATTGGGAAACTTTGCCTTACGATCGCTTTTCACCTTATCAAGATTTAGTATCGCAACGCTTATTAACCCTAAACCGCATGACGCAAGCAAAACGCTTAGTGATTGTGAGCTCCATTTCTACGTTGATGCAGCGCGTACCGCCAGCGGCTTTTTTGCTAGAGCGCGTTTGGTTGTTAAAAGTCGGTCAACACATGCATCTTCACCGCTTGCGTGAATCGCTAGAATCTGTGGGATATCGTTCAACCACGCAGGTCTTAGAGCATGGCGAGTATAGTATTAGGGGTTCGCTCATCGATGTGTTTCCCATGGGGAATGCCCTGCCTTTTCGAATTGAGTTGTTCGACGATGAGGTTGAGTCATTGCGTACATTTGATCCTGAAACGCAGCGCACCATTGAAAAAATGCCTTCGCTGCATTTTTTCCCTGCGCGCGAATTTCCAACGGATGAGGCGGCTATTGCGCTCTTTCGAAAAAAATACCGCGAAGTGTTTCCTGGCAATGCCTCACAGTCGTTGATTTATGAAGCAGTAACTGCGGGGCAATTTCCGAGTGGGATTGAATATTATTTACCGTTGTTTTATGAAAAGACAGCGACATTATTAGATTATTTGCCTGCCTCTGCCCCTGTTTTTTTTATTGAAGACGTGAGAGCTGAGGCGGATAAATTTTGGAAAGAAGTGCAATCACGCTATGAAGAATATCGGCATGATGTGAGCCGTCCTATATTGTCGCCTGAGATGTTATTTATTGATCCATTGTCTTTTTTTAAACAAACACGTGATTTTTCTACGATTCAAGTGTCGATTGAAGAGGACAAGAAGGGGTATTGTTTTCAGGCGCAGCCTGCGCCATCGTTGCCTGTGCAACGCAAATCAGCGGCTCCTTTAGAAACGTTATTGGCGTATTTAGAAGAAAAATCAACGCTCACGTCATCCCGAGCGCAGCGAGGGATCTCCCCCAGTGAGGCATCGAGCGAATTCAAGGAGATCCCTC
>JAPLRL010000008.1 GCA_026399205.1 Gammaproteobacteria bacterium | reverse complement strand
TACTGTGTTAACAGGTTGTACAGAGCTAACCCTTCGAGACGGCGCGTTGAGCTTCAGTGCATAACGACTAAGATCGAAAGCGCGCCTCCTCAGGGCGAACGGAATCTAGGGTATAGTGATGAAAATTGGCTAAAGTCGAGATAAGTAGGTTGGGCCTTGGCCCAACCTACAGCAGATTGATCAAATTATAATGCGACAGCCGTGTGGGTATACCCGAGTTTGGATAACATGCTACACTCCAAAGATGAACGATAAATTTGCAGCTTACAATATGTGCGAGATCAGATCTGGCAAATGAAATGATCAAATTAGCTCTATTCTCTTTGCTAATCAGTAACCCCACCCTTCTTTTCGCTGGATACATGCCTGGTGATGTGAATTTTCAGGTAGATAGTAGTCCTAATAATCACGCTTATAAATTCCGGCTCATCATCAATGGCGGCCCCGTTACGGTCGCCACCGCCTGTGTTGCGCCAAACACAGGACTAGCTCAGGCGTTATCTCAAGCAGCTATTGGCGTCAGTAAAGTAAAACTAACCGTACAAGCCTCTGATTGCATGAAAGTCCAATCATGCTGGTGGACGCTAAATGGTTATTTAGATTATGACAGCAACAATTGGTATAATTTATTTGTGGATATGGATGAGGGTTCCTTTCATAGTTAATTAGGGCATATGATTACCAGATAGTCTAAATATGATATCGCACTGTACCAATTTAAGGATGGGTCCCCGCCTTCGCGGGGATGACATCGATAGGGGCACCACTAGGTTATGGTGGGCGACAATGTGCCCTCCCCTGCGGTAATGCGTCGAGATAATTGCACAATATGTCTGCTTTGCCAGAAACTATGATGGGGGTAACGACTAACTCTCAATTGCTCAAGTTCCTTTCTGGCTTCAGGATAAGCTCCCTTCTGAATGGCTTCTTCACACGCAAATGTTGCATCTCTGTATGTACGCGCTAATTTTTTCACAGAAAAGAACACTTCCGGTACGCCATAATAAAGACTAACGTCTTGACGCAATGGATAATCAGAAAATTTTGTTGTCAAATGCGGGTTAACCCCATCAGAGGAGTAGCCGACCCCTTCTACAAAAGGAACCACATTCGCTGATATTCCAGCATGAGGACAATACGGCGGATTGGGTCGCTCAGAATCAAAAACATATTTTCCACCCATCCAATATTGCATTTCTTGCGCGGCGGCTTTTTCATCAAATAATGGCTTAAGGTAATGCGTTGCTGCTCGCTCAGAAAGACCGGTTAACGTATGCAGCATTTGAACCGCTGCCCTAAAGAGGTGCTGAGCTGTTTTTAACCAAACATCCAAAGACTGTAACGTATCAGGCATGGCTGCGGCTCGTCTACCCAGGGTTAGGGTCAGCACAAACAAATATTCTGCCAAACAATTGCCATAAATAAGTTGCTTTGCACAAGGCTCGGCAGGATGGGAGCCAACTCTGTGGTCGCGATAAGCTTCCCGATGTGATCGCGCACCTTTCGTTATCTCGTCAAAAAAGGGCATTTTTGCAAACCAACTGAAGTTCTCATAATCGCCAACATCTGCAAGTCCACTGGCTCGCAAGTTAACATATTCGACAGCTGCTTTCCAATTTTGTACGCCGCCTGACACCCCTGGCGTATTTCGACACAACCATGTGACCAACACTAAATATCGGCCTCGATCAATCCGCCTTTGCCGTTGCCAGTCCCGGCAATGAAATAAATCTGCTAAACGATCGAACACCAAGCCTTTTTGTTGGAGCAAGAGACTCAAATCAGAAACACTTGCTTTGACAGCCGTGCTCAATTCATCATCACTTAATCTCGGATCATGTAAATAAATAAAATAGGCGGGGGGAGCTGTATAAGCATAGACCCCCACCCGCTCTTCTTGTGTCATCATTTGACGAAATTCATCAAAACCTGGATGTTCAGCAAAACAAGACAGGTACGATTGAAGTTGCTGACTCGATACCTCACCTAAAAACTGCGGTTTTGGGTACTCACTCAATAATTGGGGCTGGCTCGATAAGTTGTTCGCCATGTTATATTCTTTGATTAATTCACCCGTGTGTTCCCTTGTTTTTTGAAATTTAAGCGCTAAAAAGCGTGATTGCCCATCCACTCTCAGAATCAAGGTTCGTCCAAGAAAACGTTCAAAGTGTTTTTGTCCTTGAGTCACCCTTTGAATCTCTTGATGAAGGTCATCTATTCTAGCAAGCTCTCTGAAAGGAAAAGACTGGAATAAGGGGGTAGGCTTAGGAAAATTAAAATGTGAGTCGACCAAACCTGATTTTTTCTGACCGATTGATAAAAACTGCAAAAACCAATAAGCAGAGATTCCGCCTGGGCCTGCTACAGGCAAACGTACGGCACGCCCATCACGCGCCCAAACATGACGAATCCAAGCCGTTAATTGCCTTGTCTGCAACGCGGCTCGAAAAAGGGCCTCTTCAACAGCATCTGCTGAATGGATCGTCTCTACCATCTCTCTTGAAGAAGGAATGCAGCGCGCTTTCTGATCTTGACCAGCACATGAGGGCGCGTCCGTTAAATAAAGACCAGGGATATTGTGTAATTGATAAAGAAGACTTGATAAAAAATAGCGAAGCGTTTGTGTGGAATGAAAAGGCGCCTGAACCGATTTCTCCAATAATACATGCCCTATTTGTGTGAGCATCATTCCTTCCCGCTCACACACTTCTTTAAGCACCTCTTCCTGCTTTAGAGCACCTTTGGGCAATCTATTTATCCAATCCCAATCGATAGCGCTTACATCATAGCGTTCTGTGAGTTCTCTTAAAAGACTATGTGTACAGGTGCTGTGATATTCACGTATGCCATGAAAATGTAACGAGGCCCCCATCGTGATCAACGTGAGCGCCATTTCTTTTAATTTGGACGCATCTGGTTGCGTAAAGGTTGTGTCTCGAAAACCACAGGACTCTCCCTCTGAGTCTGTGCAAACATAACAAGAACAAAACGCAGGTCGCTTTTTGCTTTGCGTAAACGCTTGAACAATCAAGGTTAATACCGTGACATGAGACAACCGGGCAAACCTTTTTTCTTGCTCAGCCTCTGGAATCGAAAAAACCTGATCCACATCTTTTTCGAGCATTGCCTGCTCAGCCAGGGCGAGTAAGGATGCTTCGAGCTCGGGAAAAGGAGCCTGAAAACCAGGAAATTGTTGAATCATTTCACTTAAGCGCATGTGACAACCGAAAGATGAGTTATTTTAGGTTCATATTATAACATACAAAAGTAAAATATTGACAACTAACTTAAATTCTGTACAATTTAGACAACGTTATAGCTGGTGGAGAGGAACCTTGAAAAAATTAACGATGATAATAAACAGTCTATTTTTGCTTCTAGCTAATCCGATATTCGCTGAAGATACTCAGGAAGTCAGTGAGCTTGTTAAGTTTCTTGTGTCTGATCAGTTACTGATTCAGAGTCAATCTTCCCAGCTTGTGCCACTCAGTTATTATACGGGAACGCAGTCTGATATTGATAAGTATTTTGGTGATTATGTATGTGCGCCAACGGACACTTGTCGTGTGGTCGACTCGCTCTACTCAGAGCCTTTTGCTATTTTAGGATATGGGTTGCCGCCCTTCAAAGGAACAACGCTACAGTTGTTGCAAGCACAAGCACAAATAGAGCGCTCTGACATGCGATATGGTGCTGATATTTATGATGGAGCCACCTGGCAAATTGCGTTAGGTTTGGCGTCAAAACATAATTTACTTGATAAAGGCAAGGCAAGTCAGCTTGTTGCGAATCAGTTAGCGGCTATTCAAGATGAGCGCAATAGAGGGACTTCAACAACGTTTCAATATGGGTATACTCAGCCGGTGACTGATCCTAGTAAAGCTTACACGTTTCGAATGATAACCACTCATTTCTTTAATAAAGATCCCTTCTTCTCCAATGATCCAAGCGCGCCAGGAAAATATCAGACAGACGTGAGCTGGGATTATGATCCTAACGAACTTGCTAAAAATGATCCGAATGGTCACAACGCTGATTTTTTTAAATATACGAGCACGTGGTCCGATTGGAAACCCATTACCGGCGAAAATGCTTGGGCGCAATTGATAGGTCCATTACAGGCTGAATATTTATTACATGGGGAGCCGATTGATCCGAATCATCCTGCCCTCGTGAATGCCATGAATAGCTTATATGCTTTTTCTGCCATGCAAGCTGGGGTTGGCGGGTTTTATTATGCGCCGAATGGCTCTGATGGAAATCAAGGTCCGATTCCTAGAGGAGAAATTTCTATTGAAAATAATTTCTCGATGTTAGGTGGCTTAGAAATTACAAAGCAACTACTGGAAAAAACAGCGCAAACTGAAAAAGTTAAAGTGGCATTGGCGCAAATTGATGTCATGTTAAATGGCGGAAAGACAGTAAATCATTATAAGACCCTCGGGTTATTCAGTTTTTTGTATAACGGCGCGTTTAATGCAAAAAAAGGCGTTTTTTATACTCATGGTACGGCAGTCACCCCTTCTTCTACGAAAGATTGGCAGCCAGATGACTCTGATGCGCCTGCTGCAAATGCGGTGGACGTCAACACATGGGGAATCGCGGCATTAGGTCCAAAAACAATTGATGCATGGTTTGGTGATGGGGCAGCAATGACCATTTGGCAACAAGTTCGCGCACATGGTGGTTATTTTAACGGCAATGAGTTTTGGGGTGTAGGATATACCTTTAATAACCACGGATCGGACCAATCAGAACAGGTCATGTCTGCAGAATGGACTGCTGGCGCCATCAATGCGGTAGAGAGCCTCATCAATTATTATCAAGATAAAAATCAAAACATCGATGCACTCCATGCTGACCTTACTGCAATGCAGCATGCCATTGTGAATTTAAGAAATGACAAATATTTGGATGCAAAATTTATTAATGCAACACCAGAGGCTCATTTTGTCAAAGTTTCACCTAAGCAAGGGTTGGCATATTTATATGCAAGCCAACGTTATGCCATTCCTTTCGGATGGAACGCCAATACCTTACCTAGTACGACGTCTAATGCCTGGGTGGTGATGAATCATTTTCATTTTAATCCATTTCAATATCAAGGCAGGTCAGTAGGAGAAGGTTACCCTACACCCGAGACGGTCGTTATCTCTGGAGATACTGGCGTGTTACCGGCTGATGTGACGGTCCTCTTTAATGCAGGAGATTTAGGCCCTATCTCTCAACTGAGCTTGAGTTTTGCTTATACGCAGACCGGCGATTGGATAACCGCAGAAACTCAGCCGAGTACGGTGATTCGAGAAGGTCGTGCAAAAATCCTTAAGGGTGCTGCAAAGCTATCGATTGCCTTTAACAACAAAGGTTGGTTTGGGGCATGTCAGGTGACGCCTGCGACCAAAATTTGTAAAGATGATGCGTGTCATTCGCTTTACACCATTGAAACAAAATGGAGTGCAAATGGCCGTGGGGAGTGTGGGTTAAAGTAAGCAAACGATCCGTTCAAGACGATGAAAGTTTTAAACAGGGCTAACAAACTGAGGTGTGCTATCCATCACCGCGTTAGAACGGCATCTTAAAGCCGGGTTAGCAAAAATACTCAGTATCGTCCCCAATACCCCCACGCTTAGCATCGTTGCCGCTGCCGCAGTTGGCGCAGGTGAAGTAGATGATATGAGGAATGCTAAACCTAAGGCAGTGACCGATATACTGGTTAGCAACAAGAGACCAAGACCTACTTTACAACTCGTATGGGAAGCGACGTAATCTAAATAAAACTGGTAGAGCAACTTTATTTTATACATTTTCATGGCAGAATAAAGTGCTTTAAGTCGCATTTGTGGCCTGGATTCATTAAAATTGATATAGCTCGCACTATTACATAATACTTTAAAGGAAGCCTCGTCCTCAGAAGGATAGAACGATTTAAATTTGGCTTGTGCCTCTTCATAACCTGTGGTCGAAAACTCAATCCAAAAATCATGACAAGTCTCCTCTTTTATCCTATCCCATATTGGCGCAATACTTTCTTCCTCTTGAATGGTTTTTATCAATTTCATCTCATTATTTATTTCGTCCAACGTAGTGCATTGAGTAAATCTTTGCTGGAAGTCAATCAGTACTTTTTCACGCACGCGAACGACGAACACATCCAATACACTTTGTTGTGTCATCAACACTTGCCTCGCCAGAGGATGAATGCCGTTGAGCACCCCTACGATTCGATTAAAGGCACCAGAGGCACATTCAGGGTCACTTAGCCCACCATTGTCCCTATTGTTTCGATCGAGATTGTAGTTCCGTTGTCCAAGGTATATCTCTTTTTTTAATAATCCCAGAGCGTCTTCTTGGCTACCGATGCGTTGACTATCATCGCGTATTGCATGCCAAACAAGGGCAAAGACCATGCCCAAGGAACATTCTGAAACAGGATCAATCGAGGCACCTAACTCCTTTTTTTGTATCTGAACAACAGCTTGGGCAACGACGGCATCAATGTTATTTGCCGTGATGGTTTTGGGGTCCAGATTTCCAAGCTCATCTACTTTTGACCAACTTAAGATTTCTTGATGGATGACCGCCATTTGTACAGCAGACAAAGGGCCATAGTGTTGTTGTAAATTTTTAATGGTTTCGGAAGTAGAGGCATGTATAGATTCAGCATGGGTATTCTGTAGTGCGCGAGCGGCTCTTTCGACATTTGTTCTGGTGATTAATAGGTAGCCTAAAAACTGATTAAATGCATTTTCATGGTCTGGTTTTTCATGCTGGTAAATGGAGATTAGTTTTTTTATCGTTGTCGTTGAAAATAAATTGCACTGATTCGTTTGTAATGCCTGGCATAGTCCATTCATTTGGTTTTGACTAAAAAATTGAAAAACGTCTTCAAGTAAGTTCCTGATAAGATCAAAGTCAAGATATAGCTCCAGATCTGGTGATTGCTCTTTATTTATTTTGATCTCGATCGCGTCAACGGCATGACTCAAAAATGTTTTTAAAATAGACCGCAAAGGTGGGGTTAGGGTACAAAAATACTCAAGCGCTTGGTCGCATGATAAAAGATTTAGAAAAGAGAGGTTTTTCAGCAAGACGCTCCATGTTAGTAGATTTTCTATATCATCAGTTTCGAATAATATAGGCAACATACTTTCTTTGAAAATATATTCTTTAATCAGCTCGCAAATTACTTGTGATCGCTCGATCTGTAATACGTGGCAGGCTGTAAGGGCATCAAAGATAGGTTGTGTTAAACTCTCTTTTAATGGGATGATGGCTTTAATAACACCTTCGCAAGACAGGCTCATTAGTTTAGCTTTATTTTCGTCGCTATCTAATTGCTGATTTTTTAGTAATACACATCCAAGGATAAAATGATAATTTTCCGTTTGGCACAATTGCTGCCAAACGGAGAGGTTGAATAATGTGTTGTAAGGTGGCTCAAAAAAATCTAATACCGGCTGTAAAAACTCAGGATTAATATGAAATACACTGTCATATATTTCGTCAGTGAGTGTGATATTGACCTCATTCAATAGATCGAGTATCGAGAGATAACGATCAGGATAGGGGTGTGTTTCAAGTTTCATTAAACGAGTGCTGGTTAGTGTGATGGATGACGCTGGGTCAAGTTGTTCAAGCGATTCTAAAAATGCCACTTTTTGTGTTTTTAATACGCACTGCCTGGAGGCCTCGTCAATGAGACCCCTTTCTATTAAACACAATAGCGCGGCACCTCGTTCGGCATAGAATGTTGAACTTGCAATGATTTGTTCAAAATCACTTCGTTGAAATTTATCGTTTGAGTCCTCAATCAGGTCTTTACATTGGGAAATAAACAATAATGCGGGGGAGAAATTTAAAAGGCATTGATACTCGTGTCTATCTGAATCAGATGATTTTGCTGTAATACTCTCATTGACCTCACGGACAATATGCCCTATCACATCTACAGTGATCCAGCCTTTTTCAATTAAAACCCACATACTTTGCTCTAATCTACGCAAAGAATAATCTGGTAAATGACTGTCATTTATTTGTTCGATGATAATATTTAAGTTAATCAGTGTTTTCATCCATTGGTGTTGGAGGGAGACAAATGGGGTTAGAAACATTTTTATATGGTTGGCACTTTTCAAAAAAAAGTGCTTCTCGTTCAGTGGGGGCAAGAACATTCTGAGCTGCGTCAATGCGTTGAGCCTCATAATAGATGAGGTCAGAAAAGTTCTTGTGGAAGGCGACGTCGATAACTCTCTTTAAGCTAACAAAACTTAATATGTTGCAATGTTCTAAAATACAGATGCTATATTGTATGTCAAACCATCTTTCGAGCCGCTCCTCTCTGTTTTTTGAATTGAAGAAAGTATAAAACGCTTTAATCACCGCCTCTTTGAGTAAGCTTTTTTTGTGTAAATAGGTGAGGGTTTGCAGCGTTGATAACGGATTTTCTGGCAAAGTTGCATAGGGTGCATCCAGCACAACTTTATCATAGCGCGCGCTGCGGCCACGGCGAGCATATTGCCTATCCACAGCGACATGTCCTGTTGCTCGGGTAATCCGATCAAGCCTCGAGATGGTTGATTGCAGTGTGGCAGTGGGTGAACTTGTATCAACAAAAACAGGCAGGTCGAGATCGGCGTACAATGCCTCTAGTGAATCGTTGGGGTCAGTGATTAATAAAGACTCAATGAAGAGCTCAAAATTTTCATCTAAATACAAAAAATATAATTCATGTGCAGTGCGGGCATAGGCCATTTGAATATTGTTATTTATTAAAAAAAATCGAAGTGGGCGTAGTTTTAATGGCAAAGGTTTTTCTTGTAACCACAAAAATGGACAGGGTAATGTGGTATCCGTATCGGGTTGTATATCAGTTTGAAGCATAATATGGTCAAGACAATCATTTAACCAGATTTGCAATTCTGAATGTTCACTGATTTGGTCTGCCAAATGCATGAGTTGAGTGATACATAGAAAGCGCTCATGTGGGGTAAATGAACTCTCTTTTATCAATTTATGAATAGATAATAACTTTTCGGAAATGGGGATATCTGAATCAATAAGCACTTGCATTGATGCATAAATTTTCGGCATTACATCTAATAGCGAATAAATTGACTTTTAATTATACATGTTTTTTATGTTGGAAACAAATACTATCTATGTATACGGATGCTCCGTTCGCCCTGAGGAGGCGCGAACGAAGCCTCCGAACTAAATGTGAAGTTGGGGGCTCTATCAACACTAAACAGGCCCCCATAGCAATGGGTATGTGGCTATGTAAGCTCGATGGTTTGCCCTGTTACAACTGCCTCTCGATAAGACTGAATTAATGCACTTAAGTCCCCGCCACCGGCTGCTGGATCAAGTGGCTCCGCTGGATTTTTTATAAATTTATCAAGCGCGTTAAATTTATCTTGCGCTGAATATCCTGCTAGGCCAAAGTAACTCAACCAGCTCAAATAGTCTTGTCCTGTTTCAACCCTATTTTTATATATTTTTTTAGCAGCATTTAGTTCTCTTTGAGGGATTGCTACTTTAGGATTTGGAAAGGCCACAGGCACGGGAGCTATATCTTCTTGAAGTATCGTGCGCAGCGCTTTAACAGAGCCAATCGTATTGATGCGTTTTATGGTATGACAGCCGTAGAGATACTTTTGCAGTTGATCCGGCGAACCAAGTTCTGTGGAGTCCCGTAAATATTCCACAGCCCGTACAATCATCGCCAATTTTTGTCTTATAGAACCCCAAGACAGCACCATTGTTTCTTGGTTAAGGTGGATAATCAATCGGCCTGAGTCATATAAAATAATCTCTGTCACGTTACATTGAGGTTTGTTCAATTTTGTTTTGATTTCATTACGCACCGCGCCCAACGAATCTGAATCATTCACTGACATCAGCAATGGATGAATGACAACAAGATTATTTTTTTTACTGTCATAATAATAAAAAGTTTCGTAACTCCCCACGTCATCCCGAGCGCAGCGAGGGATCTCCTGTCAGTGGCACAGTCTTCAGCATATCGACTGGTATAAGTCTTTCCATTCAGGATTGAATGCATTAACAAGGTCATTCTTCTTTTTCCGCGACCATC
>JAPLRL010000053.1 GCA_026399205.1 Gammaproteobacteria bacterium | reverse complement strand
GATGGTCGCGGAAAAAGAAGAATGACCTTGTTAATGCATTCAATCCTGAATGGAAAGACTTATACCAGTCGATATGCTGAAGACTGTGCCACTGACAGGAGATCCCTCGCTGCGCTCGGGATGACGTGGGGAGTTACGAAATCGTATTTATCATGTACCGATATCATTATACGACGATGTTCACAGGGTTAGGAAAACCCTATTATATCCAAGATAAAAATCGAACAGACTTTCCCATTGGATACGAACTTGTCAACATAGAATTCCAAAGCTTTGCGTTATTTAAACGGAAAACTCATTAGCGTTGAGTATACTCAACGCTACAAAAACCCCAATTGCCGCCACGCCTCATACAACACAATCGCCGCTGAATTAGAAAGATTCAGACTGCGGCTCTGCGCTTTCATCGGGAGCGTGATCAACGGATAACGCTCCCGAATAGCAGGAGGTAACCCTTTCGTTTCCTGCCCAAACAAAAAAAGATCTTCATCTTGATAAGATAGGTCAGAATACCGCGTGCTCCCTTTGGTTGAACAAGCAAAAATGCGCCGCTCAACCTGTTGGTTTTGAAACTCATCAAACGACGCATAATGCTTGATATTGGCCCATTCGATATAATCTAATCCGGCACGACGCATGTGTTTGTCTTCTAATTGAAATCCCAGCGGGTGAATTAAATGCAGTTGTGCGCCTGTATTGGCGCATAAGCGAATAATATTCCCGGTATTGGGTGGAATTTCGGGTTGATACAGCGCGATGTGTAACATTTTCTAATGAGCAGGCGGTGAGGGTGGCTTTGCAGTCAGCACCGGCTCTTCAATATCTTCATCAAGATAGACCGCACCTTCATTGGGTTTTTCGCCGGTGATGATAAATTGCCGATGTTGCAAATAGGCGTCGCGAATAAACGTATAAGGATCAAGGGACTGTTTCAGCAAGGGCTCTTGTTCAATGAGTTGTGAGCGTAAATCAAGATAGCGTACAGCCAGTAAGCTATAGATGACCGCTTGGTTGTTAATATAGGGGTAGGGTGTAAACAAGGTGTAGTCAAATAACATGCCCATGCCGTCACGAATGGTGCTGGGGCCTAAAAACGGAATCACAATATAAGGTGACGTTTTATCGCCCCATTTAGCAAAGGTCAGCCCTAAGTCGTTGCTGTGCACCGGAAGATTGAAGGTGATGGAGGCCACATCAAAGATGCCTGCAACGCCAATGGTTGAATTGACAACAAATCGCCAAAAATCTTTGACGGTATGTGGCCAGTCGGCTTGAAGCAGATCGTTTGCCACGGTTGGTAACAGGTGAAGATTGGTATAAAAATTATTAATCCCCGCACGAACAGGGTTAGGGAGCACGTGATAGTAAAGCGTAGACGGGGGTCTTAAAAAAGTAGCATCAAAGGCCATGTTGAAGTCGTGAATATGGCGATTGGTTGATTCATAAGGATCTTGTGCATTAAACGTTGGGGGTTGAGTGGTCGTTGGTGAAGCAGAAAAAGACACCTGAGCGATAAAAAAGAACAAGACAGCTAGGGCTAAACGACTCACAAAAACTCCTCATAATTTAGGCTTTTTATCTTACCCTGCTTCAGCGTATACTTCCACTTTTTAATTATCGTAGGTTGGGCCTCGGCCCAACTTAAAGACATTTATATAGATCGCGTTGTTGGGCCGAGGCCCAACCTACTACGTTAGATGAGGTAATCGCCACAATGAGCTCAGATTTTCTTGAAGGATTAAACCCCGCGCAACGAGAGGCCGTGACAGCACCAACAGGGCATGTTTTGGTGTTGGCAGGTGCTGGTAGCGGTAAAACCCGCGTGTTGGTGAGTCGCATTGCATGGTTGATTCAAACGCAACACATCCCAGCAGAAGGCATTTTGGCAGTGACCTTTACCAATAAAGCAGCCGGTGAAATGAAACAACGTCTGCAACAGCTGCTCAACTACTCGATGTCTAGCTTATGGGTCGGCACCTTTCATGGTTTGTGTCATCGATTACTGAGACTTCACCATCAACAAGCGGGCTTAGCTGCGCACTTTCAAATTTTAGATTCAGATGAACAAGCACGATTAGTGAAACAACTCATTCAAGCCAAACAATTAGATGAAGGACAGTGGCCGGTTAAAGTAGTGCAGTCTTATATTAATTCTCGTAAAGAAGAAGGCACCAGGGCACGGCATATTCCTGCGATGGCTTACGGCCCTTCACGCATTTATGGTGAATTGTATGAGGCCTATGAAGCGGCTTGTTTGCGTTTAGGCTGTGTCGATTTTGCAGAGCTTATTTTACGGTGTTGTGAACTGTTTCGCGATCATGCCGATATTTTACAGCATTACCAAAGCAAATTTCGTGCGATTTTAGTCGACGAATTTCAAGACACCAATACCATTCAATATACCTGGATTCGGTTATTAGCAGGCAGTGAATCAGCTGTGATGGCCGTTGGCGATGACGATCAGTCGATTTACGGATGGCGTGGGGCGAAAATTGAAAATATTCATCAATTTCAACGTGATTTTTTAAATACCCAGATGGTTCGACTCGAGCAAAACTACCGATCAACCTCAACGATATTGGCAGCCGCGAATGGCTTGATTGTGCATAATTTATCTCGTTTAGGGAAAGAATTATGGACGGCAGGTGAAGATGGTCAAAAAATTGTGGTGTATGGTGCCTTTAATGAATTAGATGAAGCCCGCTTTGTTGCTGAGCGCATTAACATGGCTATTCGAGAGGGCTATCAGGTTGATGCCATTGCTGTATTGTATCGATCGAACGTGCAATCTAGGGTGCTAGAAGAAGCCTTGTTGCGCTACGGAATTGCATACCGTATTTACGGCGGGGTGCGTTTTTTAGAGCGGGCAGAAATTAAAGACGCGTTGGCTTATTTACGATTGTTAGTCAATCAAGATGATGATGGGGCGTTTGAGCGCATTGTGAATGTGCCTGCTAGAGGCATTGGTGAACGCACGTTAGAGCAGTTGAGAGTGTTTGGTAGAAAAAAACAGCTGTCGCTGTGGCAAGCCACCGTCCAACTGAGTCAAGAGCACGATGCCTTGTCGAGTCGCGCAAAAAGTGCCTTGTTGCAGTTTTTGGATTTGATTGCTGAGATAAAAATAGATAGAGATGAGACCTTGCTTGAAACCATCCTAGAGCGCGTAATCGAAAAAAGTGGCTTGATGGAGCACTACGGTAAAAACAAGACAGAAGAAGGCCAAGCTCGGGTTGAGAATTTGGCAGAGTTGGTGAATGCAGCGCGTCAATATCGGATGGATAAAACCCTCAATGACAATGAAACCTGGGTGACATCGTTTTTAGCGCATGCCTCACTTGAAGCGGGTGATTTACAAGCCCCCAGTGATGTCCCCGCGGTGCATTTGATGACTATTCATGCGGCAAAGGGATTAGAATTTCCGATGGTGATGATGGTGGGCGTAGAAGAAGGGGTGTTTCCCTCTAAAGCGTCATTAGACGATGCGAAGCGCTTAGAAGAAGAACGACGGCTGTGTTATGTCGGGATGACGCGGGCGATGGAGCGGCTTTGTATGAGTTATGCCGAGGTGCGACGTCAATATGGTCGAGAAGAATATCACCGTCCGTCCCGATTTTTACGAGAATTACCCGATGAGGCCTTAGACGTGGTTCGCGGATTAGAGCGTCCACAAACCCAAGTCAAAGGGGCATCGATGTCTTCGCGCGTGTCAGACGAGTGGCCTTATGCTTTAGGGCAAAAGGTAGTTCACCCCACCTTTGGAGAAGGCATGGTCTTAGGGTATGAAGGTGGTGGAGCACATTTACGGGTACAAGTGCGTTTTCAACAAGCGGGTACCAAATGGTTGGTGGTCGCGTATGCACGCTTAGCAGTATAGCTAGATATCCGAGCCGCGACCGTTAGGGAGCGGAAGTTTGAAAAGCGTCGCTCCCTAACGGTTGCGGCTCGGATACATCTTGAATTTTGACGGGGATCCTGCTAGCTTTGCCTGCTGGGTTTGGTGATAACAAGGAGCACAATGTGAAACGGTATATCAGTGTAGCGGTACTAGGTATGATGAGTGCAGGGTTATTTGCAGCAGATGCAGATTTTAACGACGCGCAAAAAAAAGCGATTCAATCGGTGGTTCATGATTATTTAGTTAATCAACCTGAAGTATTGATTGAGGCAAGCCAAACTTTACAAAAGAAACAGCAAGTTCAAATGCAACAATCCGTTCAAAAGTCAGTTGAAATGAACGCAAAAGAAGTCTTTACAGGTGCGATGACCACGGTCGGGAACCCTACAGGTCAAGTGACTTTGGTTGAGTTTTTTGATTATCAATGTGGTCACTGTAAAAAAATGGCAGGCACCGTGAAGGGTGTGATGGATAAAGATTCATCGTTACGCGTGATTTATAAAGAATTCCCAATTTTTGGAGAAAGCTCAAGTGTAGCTGCAAGAGCTGCATTGGCTGCAGGTAAACAGCACCAGTATTTAGCGATGCATGAAGCCTTACTGCAAGCACCCGGAAAATTAAATGAAGCCGCAGTAATGAATATTGCGAGCAAATTACACTTAGATGTTGCGCAATTGAAAAAAGACATGGCGAGCAAAGACGTTCAAAATGAAATTGATGCTACCCGTGCTTTGGCTGAAAAATTGCATTTGATGGGCACGCCTGCGTTTATCATTGCGTCTACACCTAAAGGGGTTTATCAAGCAGGAAAGCCCGTGTTTTTCATTCCAGGTGCTGCAAGCGAAGCCTCACTTCTCGATATGATTAAGCAGGCAAATGGTTAGTGTTTTATGAAAAAGCTGAGCACGTTTCAAGATTTGATTTTAGCATTACAGACATTTTGGGCCAGCAAGGGATGTATTTTACTGCAACCGCTTGATTTAGAAGTGGGCGCGGGTACGTTTCATCCCGGCACCTTTTTGCGAGCGATTGGCCCAGAGCCCTGGTCAGCTGCTTATGTGCAGCCGTCGCGCCGTCCAACGGATGGGCGTTACGGTGAAAATCCAAATCGTGTTCAGCATTATTATCAATTTCAAGTGGTGTTGAAGCCTTCACCACTTGATATTCAAACGCTTTATCTCGATTCTTTACGCTATATCGGTGTAGATCCTTTAGTGGATGATATTCGGTTTGTTGAAGATAACTGGGAATCTCCGAGTTTAGGAGCCTGGGGCTTGGGGTTTGAAGTTTGGCTCAATGGCATGGAAATTTCTCAATTTACCTATTTTCAGCAAGTCGGCGGATTAGCCTGTGCGCCGGTGACGGGTGAATTGACCTATGGCTTAGAGCGAATTGCGATGGGATTATTCGGGGTGTCGTCGATGTTTGATATCCCTTGGGTGCACACCGCAGGTAAAACCATCACTTATGGGGATGTGTTCCACCAAAATGAAGTTGAAATGTCGCGTTATCATTTTGAGGAAGCGACTTTGCCAACCTTATTTCGTCATTTTGATGATTATGAGAAAACAGCCGAAGACTTACTGGACAAATCGCTACCTTTACCTGCTTATGAAATGGTCATTAAGGCCTCGCATACGTTTAATATCTTAGATGCTCGTCGCGCGATTTCAGTGACAGAAAGACAGCGGTATATTTTACGAATTCGGCAATTATCGCGACGCGTTGCGGAGTTGTATTTGGCAGCGCGTGAGGTTTTAGGATTTCCATTGCTCTAAATCATGTAGGGTGGGCAAAGGAGCCTGGCGATGAACCAACCGATTAATCTAAACTCTCAGGCGACGTGCCCACCGGTGGCTGGGAGCTTTTTACTTAATGAGCAGGTTTTTTCATGAACAAACACGACATATTATTTGAAATCGGCTGCGAAGAACTTCCCTCAGGCTCCGTGCGTCCGTTAGGTGAAGCCTTAGCTAAAAACCTTGCGCAAGCCTTTCAAGACAAAAATATTGCATTTGACACCATTCGATATTTTGCAACACCAAGACGTTTGGCCGTTTATGTAACGCAGGTTCCTGAAATCCTCGCAGCGCAGACGGTGATTAAAAGAGGCCCAGCTCAAGCGGCAGCGTTTGATGCACAAGGCCAACCCACCAAGGCCCTCAACGGGTTTGCAGCATCTTGTGGGATGATGATTCAAGAGCTAGAACTGGAAACCACCGATAAAGGCAGTTGGTATGTGTCTAAAAAAACCTTAGCCGGAGAAATGCTTTGCGCGGTGTTGCCAGGCGTCATGCAAAAGGCACTAGATGCCTTACCAATCGCTAAACCCATGTATTGGGGAAACCAAGTTGGGCCTTTTGTGCGGCCCGTGCATTGGGTTGTCTTCTTGTATGGCAGAGATATTGTAGATGCGACATTTTTTGGGATTCAAGCAGGGCGAGAAACCTACGGACATCGCTACCATGCGCCACTTGCCCATGCAATTAAAGAACCTCGTGACTATGAGTCAAGCTTACTCACGCTCAAGGTGATTGCAGACTTTGAGGTGCGTCGCGAGAAGGTATTAGCGTTGGTTAACACCTGCGCCCAGGCTTGCCAAGCAGAGCCTGTGTTGCCAGAGGCATTATTGGATGAAATCACCTCAATTGTAGAATGGCCTTGTGTATTAAAGGGGGCATTTTCAGAGGCGTTTTTACGTCTTCCGTCTGAAGTCTTGATTGCGTCCATGCAAACCCATCAAAAATGTGTGGCCTTAAAAAGCCCGGCAGGTGCATTACTTCCTTATTTTATTACGTTGTCTAATATAGACAGCTTACATCCTGAGCAAGTGGTTTTAGGGAACGAGAAAGTCATGGGCGCGCGTTTAAGTGATGCTGACTTCTTTTTTTCGCAAGACAGACAGCAGCCTTTAAGTGGCTTTTTCCCCATGCTGAATCAGGCCTTGTTTCAAGCAAAATTAGGCAGTCTGGCTGATCAAGTCAAACGGATGGAAGGTGTTTTGTTGACTTGGGCTCCACAGTGGGGGCTCTCTCAAGATAGCGTCACGCAAGCACTCATGTTAAGCAAATGCGATTTGATGTCGGGAATGGTGGGTGAGTTTCCTGAGCTACAAGGTGTGATGGGCTATTATTATGCTGTGGCCGATCAGGTTCCTCAAGAGGTGGCTTTGGCCATTAAAGAGCAATATCTCCCCCGTTTTTCACAAGACGACTTACCCTCATCTCCCTTAGGCGTTGCACTTTCTTTGGTGAATCGCTTCGATGCTTTGGTTGGCATCTTGGGGATTGGACAAAAACCCACGGGTGTGAAAGATCCCTATAAATTACGCCGCCATGCTCTAGCCATTGTGAGATTGTTGATGGCAACCCCTGGGCAGGTGAGATTAACGGATTGTTTAGACACGGTGGCCGCTTCTTTTCCGGCTGGCGTTTTAACCGCGCTTTCGCTGCAAGACGTCAAAACCTTTATTTTGGAACGTTTACCGGCATATTATCAGGCCATGGGAATCAACGCTGATCTCGTTGCCAGCGTGTGCGCAGTGCAATCTGAATGTTTGTCTGATCAAGCAAAACGCCTGGATGCGCTAAACATCAAACGTCATGAGTTAGAACCCTTAATCGGGGGCGTCAAACGTGTGGCGCATTTATTAAAATCAGTAGACGCGACTGTTTTAAACGGAGAAGTGAACGCATCGCTGTTTGAGATGGATGCGGAAAAAAACTTATACGCGTCTCTACAGGACACAAAAAAAGCCCTAGAGCCCTTGTATGCCGCAGGAGATTATCAAGCTATTTTTGAAAGTTTAACCTTATTAAGACCGATGATTGATTGTTTTTTTAATGAAGTGATGGTGATGGTGGATGATGTTTCGATGCGCACAAATCGCTTACAGTTATTATCAGGGTTGCAACAGGTGTTATTAGGGGTTGCTGATTTAGGTTTGTTGCAGCCAATGTCATGAGAAAAAGCCCCACGTCATCCCGAGCGCAGCGAGGGATCTCCAGTCAGATGGCATTGAGCCCATTCCAGGAGATCCCTCGCTGCGCTCGGGATGACGTGGGGTCAGTAACGAAAGACGTGCGAGCAATGACAAAAAAAGTGATTTTACTCGACCGAGATGGCGTCATTAATCAAGATTCCCATCATTACATCAAGTCGCCCGAAGAATACATTTTACTAGCCAGAAGCTGCGAAGCCATCGCTCGCTTAACCAAAGCAGGCTATCACATTGGCGTTGCAACCAATCAATCTGGCGTTGCTAGAGGGTATTATGACGTTGAAACCTTAGCCCGCATTCATGAAAAATTACTTAATGCAGTGCATGCCGCGGGTGGTAAGATTGACGCGATTGTCTATTGCCCCCATCATCCTAATGAGGGCTGCGCCTGTCGAAAACCCAATCCTGGTTTGCTATATATGTTGGCTAAAAAGCTACACTGTCGATTATCCGGTGTGCCGTTTTTGGGCGATCGATTTTCAGACATTCAAGCCGCTCAAGCGGTGGGCGCACGTCCCATATTAATCCGCTCGCCAATGACAGAGGCATTTTTATTAGATTCGTCTTATGCTGTGCCTGTGTTTGATTCATTGTATGATGCGGTGGATATGTTGATAGAGCACGGGTCACTGCAATTAAGTTAAGGATAGTAGCCTAATATGTCTGTCATTCCCCAACTTGATATTTACCCAAATTTCAGGCACGATTGCACCTTTCATATCAGTAAAGAGGGTTCATGGCAAAAGAAGAGCATATCGAAATGGCGGGAACAGTGGTTGACACGTTGCCCAACACCATGTTTCGGGTAGAATTAGAAAATGGCCATCTTATCACCGCGCATATTTCAGGCCGCATGAGAAAAAATTATATTCGTATTTTAACGGGCGATAAGGTTAAAGTTGAAGTTACGCCTTATGATTTGACGAAAGGGCGGATTATTTTTAGAGATAAGACGTAATAGCTTTGTCGCGTCGCGAGGTTACTGTGATGTCATGGAGACGTCGTAGGGTGGACAAAGGAGCCTTGCGATGAATTTGCAGGTTACTGAAAACGTTCAGGGCGACGTGCCCACCATGGGCATCACCGATCCCCATGGTGGGCACGTCGCCTGACGGGTTTCTACTAACCGACAAGATCTAAGTGAGGCTCCTTTGTCCACCCTACGACGACTCGCAATACCGAGGAGAAATCATCTACCCTCACCCCAAGTCCCATTAAAAAAATGCTGTGCCAGCGGGTTGCGTGCTCGTTCTTTGGCTTCGGCTTCTTGCAACGCACTGGGTAGATGCTCCGGTGTGGTTTGATACCCTACCGCAATCATCGCAAGACAGGTATATCCCTCAGGAATTTGAAAACACGCTTTTGCCTTGTCACTATCAAACCCTGCCATTTGATGCGCGGCTAGCCCCATAGACGCTGCTTGTAGGCATAAATTTTCACTCGCAGCGCCCGTATCGTGCTGAGCCCAATGATTGGCTTCACCATTATGATGAAAATGGTTTTTACACGTTGAAAGTAACAATAGAGGCACATGTTTAACCCAGTCTTGGTTAAACGGAACAAGACAGCTAAATGCAGCTTCCCAGGCTTTGGGGTTGGCGGATTTATGGCAGACTACATAATACCAAGGTTGATCCCCATAACAAGACGGAGCCCATTGTGTGGCTTCAAGTAAGCTTGTGACCTGCGTTGTCGTGAGATCACGGGTCTCATCAAAAGCACGCGGACTCCAGCGTTTAGCGATTAATGGATCAATGCTTGTTTTGGTTTTGGCGGGTTTTGAAATCATGGAGTTTATTTTCCTATTTCTCTAGAGAATCCAAATATTTTTCCGCATCTAACGCAGCCATGCAGCCAAATCCTGCTGAGGTCACCGCTTGACGATACACCGAATCAGCCACATCGCCACAGGCGAATACGCCAGGAACTGAAGTGGCGGTTGCCATGCCCTTTAAACCGGATTGAATGTTGATATAGCCATTTGTCATATCAAGTTGTTCGGTAAAAATGCCGGTGTTTGGGGTGTGTCCGATGGCAATAAATACGCCATCGACTGCGATAGTTTCTGTGCTGTTATCTGTCGCATGTTTAAGCAGCGCGCCGGTGACTTTTTTACCATCACCCAACACCTCTTGTAAGGTATGGTTATAAATGATGCGAATGTTGCCGTTAGTTGATTTTTCAGCCAGTTTCTCTTGCAGCATTTTTTCTGCACGAAAGCTATCGCGCCGATGGATAAGGGTGACGCTTGAGGCAATGTTAGATAAATAAAGCGCTTCTTCAACCGCGGTATTCCCGCCCCCAATCACACAGACCGCTTTTTGACGATAAAAAAATCCATCACAGGTGGCACAAGCTGACACGCCTTTGCCTTGATAAGCTTGTTCTGAAGGTAAGCCAAGATATCGTGCTGAGGCGCCGGTTGCAATAATTAAAGCGTCACAGGTATATTGCTCGCTATCACCGGTTAACAGAAAAGGACGTTTCGATAAATCTGTTTGGGTGATGCTATCAAAAATAAGTTGTGTTTCAAAACGCTCTGCGTGTTGTTGCATGCGCTCCATCAACGCAGGGCCTTGTAACCCTTCGATGTCGCCAGGCCAGTTGTCTACGTCTGTGGTGGTCGTGAGTTGGCCACCTGGTTGCATGCCTGTGATGAGGACGGGTTTTAAATTGGCACGTGCGGCATAAAGTGCGGCGGTGTAGCCTGCTGGACCTGAACCTAAAATGAGTAAACGATGATGTTGCATTCGGTGATGCCTCATGAAATGAATTATGTTAATATGCCGAATAATAAAATAAAAAAAACCTAAATGAAATACTTATGGCCAAACGTCACTCATTGCAGTCGATGACTGCTGCTAAACAAAGGTTACCGTTGTTTTTGTTTCAGCGTTTAATGGAAGGCGTGTACATTTTTGTGTTAGCTCTTTCAATTTATGTGTTTTTATCGTTAGCAACGTATGCTACGTCTGATCCTAGTTGGACACATCTCACAAAAAACCCAGATGACATTCTTAATGCAGGTGGCCGCTTTGGCGCTTATCTTGCAGATGCCTTGTATTGGTTTTTTGGGTATTTTGCTTATGCGCTGCCTGTGAGTGTCGCATATTTGGCCGGTTTATTTTTAAAAGAAACCAAGCATCTGGTGTTTAATAAATGGGTTTGTTTTTTAAGGACCAGCGGGTTTTTCTTATTTATGTTAGGGGCTTGTGCTTTACTCGGGTTAAACCCCGGACTCATCGGACCCGATGGGGTCCCCGGTGCGGGTGGCATGCTGGGTGCCTTTGTCGCTGATGGATTTGATGGGGCACTGAGCAGACAAGGTGCCAGCGTATTGTTGTCGTCTATTATTTTGGTCGGGATTACTTGGTTAACCGGGTTTTCTTGGATTATGGCGGTTGAGCGCATCGGTGAAGCAGGAATTGAATGCTTTTTCTTCGGTGTGCGGCTGAGTGAGGTGTTGCACCGTAAAGGCGCTCGATTTTTGAGATCTTATGTGTTTAAACCCTCTTTACCTAATCGGGCGATTGTCCCCAAAGAGGCGGTGATAGACACGCCTAGAGTCAGACCAACCCTAGGCGGGAGTGGGGTTCCATCTAAAGAATTCAAACCAGAAAAACCGTCCTTGACGCCGCCTGTATTACCTGTTTATAAAAAAGAACCCGAGCCAAGCTTGAACCTTAAGCCGACAGAAGGGGAACCAACGGTGTATCCCTCGCATGTCGCACGGCTCACTAATAATGTTGGCTTACCTAAACTCAGTCTTTTAGATGCAGAAGTTCCCTCACACGGGGCAAGTGAAGGCTATCATCCCCAAGTTCTGGAGCAATTATCTAGAGAGGTCGAACAACATTTACTTGATTTTGGCATTCATGCCGACGTGGTGGCGGTTCACCCAGGGCCTGTGATTACTCGCTTTGAGTTACAATTAGCGGCGGGTATCAAAGTCAGTCGCTTGACGGCTTTGGCAAAAGATTTAGCTCGAGCACTGTCGGTCACGAGTGTGCGGGTTGTGGAAGTGATTCCTGGTAAAGCCGTGGTTGGCCTTGAGCTACCCAATTTAAATCGTGAAATCGTGCGCTTATCTCGTGTGTTGTCTTCAGATGTCTTTCAACAAGCTCATTCGCCCTTGACCTTGGCTTTAGGGGTGGATATTGCAGGCTACCCGATGATTGTGGATTTGGCGAAAATGCCTCATTTATTGGTTGCAGGGACGACGGGCTCTGGGAAGTCGGTGGGCGTGAACGCCATGATTTTAAGTTTATTATTTAGGTCAAGCCCTGAACAAGTTCGCTTGATTATGATTGATCCTAAAATGCTAGAGCTGTCGGTGTATGATGGGATTCCTCATTTATTAACGCCTGTGGTCACCGATATGAAAGAAGCGGCGAGTGCATTACGCTGGTGTGTCGGTGAAATGGAGCGACGCTACCGATTATTGGCGTCGGTGGGGGTCAGAAATTTATCAAGTTATAATGCTAAAGTCAGTGAGGCTATTTTGCAAGGCACGCCTTTGCAAGATGCTGCTTGGAACGAAAGTAAGGGCGAAGAGACGCGGTTTTTGTACCCATTGCCCTATGTCGTCGTGGTGATTGATGAGTTGGCTGATATGATGATGGTGGTTGGCAAAAAAGTGGAGCAACTCATTGCCCGAATTGCACAAAAGGCAAGAGCTTCCGGCATTCATCTGATTTTAGCCACCCAACGTCCGTCAGTTGATGTGATCACAGGTTTAATTAAATCGAATATTCCAACGCGCATTTCATTTCAAGTGTCTTCTAAAATTGATTCGAGAACTATCCTTGACCAACAAGGCGCGGAGCAATTATTAGGCCAAGGTGACATGCTCTTTTTAGCGCCAGGAACTGGGGCGCCACTGCGTGTGCATGGCGCTTTTATTGATGATGCTGAAATTCATCGGGTTGCCGACGACTGGCGTACCCGTGGAGAACCTGATTACATGGATGAAATCACCAATATGCCAGGCGATGAGCCAGGCGAAGAAGCCGGCGGGGATGAATCTGATCCCTTGTATGATGAAGCCGTGGCTTTTGTGATTGAAACCAAAAAAGGCAGTATTTCTGCAGTACAGCGGCGCTTTAAAATCGGCTACAATCGAGCGGCCCGTTTGGTCGAAACCATGGAATCGGCACGGATTTTGGGGCCGTTAGAAGGCGGGTCGAGAGATATTCTCGTGTCTGGGGAGATGAATTGATGTTTGGATGTGGCGCGATTTGGCGCCCTTCTCCCGCGCGCGGGAGAAGGGCTGGGGATGAGGGTGTATCAGGATGGCTTGTGCCATATTAAGGGAAGGGAAAAGATCAATGATATTAGCACAAGCCACATTTAAGCACCCTCATCCCCGGCCCTTCTCCCGCGCGCGGGAGAAGGGAGCTATATATTGTTGCTTCATCACATTGCTCTTCTCCTTCCCCACCCACGCCACCCCTGATGGCGAACACTTCATTCAACAACTCAACGCCATTCACTCACTCAAAGCAAACTTCCAAGAAAAAGTCGTGGCGCATCACCGACAAATCAGTCAAGCAACAGGTCGCATGGAAATTGTGCGCCCCGGTCGACTTCGTTGGCAAACCGATTCACCTGTTTCGCAGCTGGTTTTAGCAGATGGAAAGCAGGTTTTTATCTATGATAAAGACTTAGAGCAAGTGACGATTCATGCTCAACAAAAAGCATTACGCGGCACGCCAGCGTTGTTTTTAAGCGACTCGACGGGCGCGTTATTGAGTGACTATGCAATTGAACGCCATATGAATAACGCACATCTTGAGCAATTTGACCTGCGCCCCCTGACGCATCACGCCACGTTTACCCACCTGTCTTTTGTATTTAAAAATCAGCAATTACAATCGATGACCTTAGTGGATAAATTAGGCCAGCAAACCACCTTATTATTTAAGCAAGTGCAACAAAATACCGCGATTCCTTTAAGTCAATTTGTGTTCAAGTTACCGAGGGGGGTTGATGTCATTCGCGAGTAATCTAGAACAATGGAGAAAACGTGAGTGGACGCGAGAACAAGCTTGGTTGGCGTTATGTGCAGTGTTGTTATTAGGGATCCTTTGGAATGGAATTGCAGCTTGTTTAAACCCTATGCGCGCTAGTGAGGGTGAGGTCCAGGTGTTTAATGATAAATTACTAGGACAACCCTATCAAATGCACGAAAACCTGTTGTTAACGGCACCTTATTTTGGGGTGTATGCGACGGCTATTAAAGAGCCAGTGGTCGCTTCAGCGCTTGATATCAAAGTCGTCGGTATTTTATTTTCTAACCATGCGGCTTCATCACAGGTTGTGTTACGCAACGAAGCAGGGTTTGACAAATTATATCGAATCGGAGACGCTGTAAAGACGGGCGTGGTGATAGACGCGATTCACCCTGATGGCGTGGTTGTATCGAACAATGGTAAATTGGAGCGTTTAAGTTTGCCAGAAAACACTTTAAAATTTGATTCACCGGCGGCGCCACTGAAATTGACCGACTAGGAGCATGATGATTGCTTGGGTTCGATGTGTTGTGTTCACCCTTTTCCTGTTTTGCATGGGGTGTGTCACACATTTAGATTTGCGTGAAGGCATTCATGCTTTTCGCTTACAAAATTATCGAGATGCTTTCGTGCGACTGGTGCCAGAAGCCAAACGCGGGCAGCCTGATGCGCAATATGCGGTGGGGTTTATGTATTATTATGGTCAAGGTGTGGTTGAAGATCGAAATAAAGCATTGTTTTGGATTCGCCTTGCCGCGTGTCAAGGGCAATTAGAGGCTGTAGAAGCACTGAAATTGATGCAAGATGAAGCGGGGTGTGGATGAAGGGATTTATGCAAAAAATGCCTATTGCGTTGTTTATAGGCTTACGTTACACACGCTCACGAAAACGCCATCATTTTGTGTCATTCATTGCATTCACCTCATTCATGGGCATTGCTTTAGGCGTGATGGTGTTGATCACGGTGTTATCGGTGATGAATGGGTTTGATGAAGAAATTCATCGACGGTTTTTTGGGATGGCGCCTGAAATTACGGTGAATGCTCGTGATGGAAAATTACAAGATTGGCAGACGTTAGCAAAAACCTTGTTAACGTATAAAGAAGTCAAACAAGTCGCCCCGTTTGTGGGGATGCAAGCGCTGGTGACCTTTCAAGGTGAGGTGTTACCCGTGGTGGTCACGGGCATTTTGCCTGAACTTGAGCAGCATATGAGTCATTTGCAAGATAAATTGCTGGTTGGTGATATGGGGCGGCTTTCTCATTTTGGCATTATTTTAGGCCGAAATTTGGCGGAACATTTAGGCGTGATGGTTGACGATCAGGTCACTGTCATGATTCCTGAAGTCAATATGACCATTGCAGGCATGATTCCACGCTTTAAACGCTTTCATGTGGAAGGGGTGTTTTCTGTGGGCAATGGATTTAACTTTGACTCACGCCTTGCCTTTATCCATTTAAACGATGCGCAAAAACTTATGCATTTAGGCCAGGCGGTGAGCGGCTTAAAATTAAAAATTGATGAAGTCTACGCAGCTCCCCGGATTGCTGAAAAAATTCAAGCACAATTGGGCGAGGCTTATGATGTCGGGACTTGGGTTGATCAGTTCGGTGCTTTTTTTCAAGCGATTAAAATGGAAAAAACCATGATGTTTTTTATTTTAATCTTAATTATCGCAGTTGCTGCATTTAACTTGGTGTCATCGCTCGTGATGATTGTGAACGATAAACAAGCCGAAATTGCTATTTTGAGAACCATGGGTGCCACACCACGCATTATTTTAAGTATTTTTATGATTCAAGGGATGATGATTGGGTGTATCGGCACCGCTTTGGGTGTTGCGGGCGGAATTTTGCTGGCACACAATGCAACGGTGATTGTGAATACGTTACAAACTTGGTTGCACATTCAATTGATTTCTTCAAATATCTATTTTGTCGATTATTTACCTTCTAAAATTTTATGGTCAGATTTACTCCTGGTGAGTGGTGTGGCTTTATTGATGAGTTTTATCGCAACTATTTATCCTGCGTGGCGGGCCTCAAAAACAGTGATTGCAGAGGCATTGCATCATGAGTGAAATGTTACAGTGTAAAGGTTTAACCAAGGTGTTTGAGCAAGGCGGTGAGTCGATTTGTGTGCTCGATGGCATTGATCTTACGGTACAAGCCGGTGAGCGGATTGCTATTATTGGTCCGTCGGGTTCTGGCAAAAGTACGTTGTTACATATTCTAGGTGGCCTAGAGCAACCCAGTGCAGGCAAGGTTTCTTTATTGGGTGAGCAATGGCGTCAACTGTCTGAGAAAAAACGCTGTCAATTGAGAAACCAACATTTAGGGTTTGTTTATCAATTTCATCATCTCCTCCCTGAGTTTACCGCATTTGAAAATATAGCCATGCCGCTACTCTTAGCCCAGCATCCGCCAGATGATATTGAGTCTCGGGTGCATGTATTATTAGAAGCCGTGGGTCTGTTAGCAAGACAACATCATAAACCCGCGCAATTATCAGGCGGAGAGCGTCAACGTGTGGCCATCGCGAGGGCGCTCATTCATGCTCCTTCTTGTGTATTAGCCGACGAACCCACCGGCAATCTAGACAGACACACCGCAGAGCACGTCTTTGATTTAATGCTGGGTTTAAAGCAGCGCTTTAAATCCGCTTTGGTGATTGTCACGCATGATTTGGCATTAGCTAAGCAAATGGATCGATGCTTAACGCTGTCGGGCGGTAAGCTGGTTGAGGTGGCGTAAGTGGTTGTTGGGCGTTGTGGGTCGTTGCGTAGGTCGTTGTAGGGTGGGCAAAGGAGCCTAACGATGAGCTACCCGGTTAGCAAAGAAATCTCAGGCGACGTGCCCACCGGTCACTCGGAGCCGCCGGTGGGCACGTCGCCCTGGATGATCCAGCAACCTGCAATTTCATCGTAAGGCTCCTTTGCCCACCCTACAACGACCCTGTTATATTATGGCATTGAAAGCTGTAAATTTTTGCCATATACTATAACCATACACAACTATCATTAAGCATGAGCCCATGCAACCTATTCAAAAAATAACAGCGTGCGTACCAAAGACGCTACTTCATGATGCTCAAGCCCTCACTGGCCTTGGTATTACTGAGACGATTAAAGAAGGTCTTCTACAATTGATTACAGCAAAATCTTACGAAGCTGTGCGTCAATTTCGCGGAAAAGTGACTGTATCAATTGACTTAGACGAATTGCGCCAAGACAAGGATAAGTCATGATAGCAGTGGATACTTCAAGTTTTATTGCTTATTTACAGGGAGAAAATGCAAAAGATGTGCTCTGGGTTGATGAAGCCCTGAGTAGTCATGTCTTGGTTTTTCCTCCCGTTGTTGCAAGTGAAATCTTGAGTGATGGCACACTACCAACGAAACTCGTCGTTAATATTAAACATCTTCCTTTATTACCCATCACATCTGACTTCTGGTATCGAGCTGGTAGGCTGAGATCGCAGCTACTTGCAAAGAAATTAAAAGCCCGTCTGGCCGATACTTTAATTGCACAATCATGTATTGACCATCAAGTACCCTTAATTACAAGAGATCTTGATTTTAGACATTATGTAAAACATGGTGGGCTGATATTATTTGAAGGATAGTTTTTCTCCCCCCATTCCCCCAAATCACAAAACCAGGCTATACTCAATTTAGTAACTGTCATTTTTGGGGAGCAAAAAGACATGAGTGATTGGAAATCTAAGATTCCTGATTTACAAGAAGTGTGGTCGATGACGGTTAAACTGGCTCAGGATGTTAAAGTCAGTGTGACTGAAATTGTGAAGGATTATAAAGAAAAGCACCCGTCTACGCCTGAGTCTGCGAAGACTGAAGAAAAACCAGCAAAGCCTGCTCCTGTTGTTGAGCCGCCTGCTGAGCCAAAGCCTAAAGTGACGGCAGCGCCTGCTGAAAAAGAGAAAGATAAAGATAAGTAAGTCACGACCCAAACGTTTTTTTACACTCGAACACCCCCTCTCCCGCGCCGGAAGTTTGAACAGTATATTGATGTTCTTCGCGGGGGAGGGTTGGGGACACTGCCATTAAGTTAAGCCGATTTGCCATTTTGGTAGATGGGTTGGCTTGACTCATGAAAAGAAAGTGCCAAGAAAACGCCCAGTCATTATTTTTGGCCGGAAAGATCTGTGTCTCAGGGTC
>JAPLRL010000034.1 GCA_026399205.1 Gammaproteobacteria bacterium | reverse complement strand
GGTTCGACAACACTTAGAGTAACTAACTTGATTGCTTGTACTAATTTTAACATCTCTACATCCTTGTAAAAATGCAGAGATTCTAAAAAAATTACAGGGAAATCAATAACATTTCCTTAACTTAATGGCAGTGTCCCCAACCCTCCCCCGCGAATAACATCAACATACGATTCAAACTTCTAGCGCGGGAGAGGGGGTATTCGAGCGTAAAAAAGATTAGGAGGTGGAATAAATTTTTGCCTCTTTTGATCCGGGTGCTGCATACGGATTATAAGTGAAAAATCTCTGTACGGTTAGAGCTGGAGCTGGAGCCGGAGGCAGAGCCGGAGGCAGAGCCGGAGGCAGAGCCGGAGGCAGAGCCGGAGGCAGAGCCGGTAAAAACGAGGGCCGTCTCTCCCAGGCAGACGGCCTAGGTAAATCAGATGCAACAGCTTGAGCTGGCCCCGCGCTAAAAAACTTAGGTGTTGTTTTGCCTTGCGTTTTTTGTGGGGGTTGCTTTACGATAACAACAGGGGTTTCTTGCTCTACAACAATCTCTTCGCTAACCACTTCTTCTGAACATTGAGACACGGCAGCGCCTGGAACTGCTCTGTGCTTGTTTTTTTTCTTTGTCTGCGACTGTCCCCAATCTTTTTGTCGCTTCTCAGCTGCAAGGCGAGCTTTCTCTTCAGACTCCGCTTTAAAGCGTAAAAGGCCTTCCTCTATCCGTTTTTGTTGTTCTTGAAAAATGGCTGCTTCATTTATGATTGGGGTTGTGCTGACTGCTGCTTCATCATTGCGGGCGTCAGCAAAGCTTTTCTCATCGATAAGCTCCGGCGTAACTCCTCGCTCATCCTCGACGTCCCGCGGCGTGGCGCTGGACATCGACGTAGCGCTGGACATCGACATAGCGCTCGAAGAACAAGGCAACAAACGTAGCAACTCAGGCTTCATGAGGTGCGCAGTCGCTTGATGAATAACTTGCGCTTGCTCAACGCTTAACTGTTCACAAATGTGTTTAACAAAGGCAAATACACCCTCACGCTGTTTCTGAAGCTTAGAAAAAAAATGACTAGCGTCACATGGCTTTTTATTTACAAAATAAGACACCTCCGCTTCGATTTGACAACAATAGTGTTCACCATTTGTAAATTGAATATCAAAAGCCAGTGGTTTATCTGGATTAGAGAGTAAATATATTTTTCCAGTGTGCGCTAATTTTCTCTCTCCATTCTCATCATGGTTCACCATCCATTGTTTACCATCATACGTTAACGTCAGCGGCCCCGTAATCACATTGTTTTTAAAAAAACCCTCTTGTGTAAAGGGTTGTACGCGATATGTTTTCTGACCACGAGATAATTCAATGACTTCACCAAGACCCGGATTTGTCGCTAGTCGATTGGATGGCAACATCGGGAGGTAAGCAACCCGCTGACCTGCACCTGAATACTTTGGATCAAAAGGATTAGAAAATAAACCCTCATAAACACCCAATGTCATCAGTGAATCAGGAGAAGGCCCTCTAAAAGATGTGATTTGACCACTGAGAACGCCATACACTCGATATATTTGTTTAAGCCCCCTCGTGGCCAATGTTTTAAGCTGATTAATATTATCTCTGCAAGCGCTGAGAACCGCGGCGACAAATGCTATCGAATAGAACGACAGCAGATAAAGCAGGAACACGCCGGTTGCTGCGGTGAAAAATAGTATCGGTGCTTGATTTGGGAGCAAGCTTGTTTCCTGTAAATGGGCAAGCCTCCCTCGCCACTCTCCAGATGTCGTTCGGACTGCTTTAATATCGGCATAGTGCCCCATTTTTTTAGGCGTGGTTAAATGCATCGTGACAGAATGAAACTTTTGAACCTCTTTTTCAAAATCAGCCTCTAGAGGCTGCGATCGCAAGGTAGGGTAGGCTTCAATAAACTGTGAATAAAGGTTGTTAGCATGCCATAGTGTTTTTTCGAACCGCCCATCGGGTTGGCGCATCTGTAAAAAACGCACCAGCAACGGCATGCCGGTAGACTGCTCTTCATGGTACCAGATTTCAGAAACCAACAGTTCACCTTCATCATCATAGTCATCTTGTATCCGGTAAAAGGTCGTCTGACTCGCCTGAAGTAGCCAATTTAATCGCACGGGTCTCAGTGTGTTCTTATCCTTGGAGAGTCGATAGATCCCTGTGACTAAAGGCGTATTGGGCTTCAGTTGTGTGGGTTGTAACAGCATATAAGTATCAGCCGTTGCCGTTTGGTGTAAGCAAAGCGTGTCTTGATAACGGCATATAAAAGGAGGGGCATTAGGATCACTGCGCGGCACAGGCTGATCAATAGATAAAATTTCTGCATCACTGATAAAGCGCTCATGCAACGTCTGTGAAGGCACATATTTTGTGATCCAATCATGTTGCATAAATTTGGGTAGTGTTGATTCAATAGCAGCTGATGGCGTTTTTGTTTGCTTTGGCATCGTCTTTACATAAAAATTGCAATTGCAGCGTATTTTATAGGATTTTTTTTGAACTGCAAGTTAATTATCAGGGCAAGATCGTCTAAATAAAAGAAGGCTGTAGGGTGGATTAGGGCCGCCAGGCCCGTAATCCACCTTATGTCTCTAAGCTCAAAGGTGGATTACGGGCCTGGCGGCCCTAATCCACCCTACTTTAGTTCATTTGAGCTGAATAGTTACTGGTTACTTCGGCGTGTGTGGTTTACGATCAGTCTCTATCATCGCACCCGCTCTTTTTCGTGTCTTAGGAGGCTCTTCATCTTTAAAAAATCGATTAGCATGTGACGTAACCTGATCGACTGCACCAGCGACTTGTCGGCTAGTTGCTGTAACAACATGATGAGCAGCACCTACAACCCCTTTTGCAGCATCCAGCGCATGGTGAGCCGCCCCCTCAACCACATGCGCTGTTTTATTCGCTAAACCCCTCACAATTTGCGTTGCACGATCGGCCTCTACGTGATCACCCCATGTAAAAGGCTTAGCATCACAGGACTGATAGGCTTGTTGCATCGCGCGACCTAACCAACCAAATAGCTTGGTGTGTTGATGAGTGACGTGCTCTAAGCCCTGCGTAAAGGCCTGTTGCCTTGCTTCAAGAATCGCGCTTTGAATCGCGTCATGATAGCTCTCATACACTTTATCAAAAGTGGTCTCATCAGCATCAATATTAAGCATGGCTTCTTCAATATCATGTTCATACTTTTCCGTGATATTTCTAAACTGTTCTAGCGCTTTACAAAGTAACGGCACCCTTAATTCTTCAGCACCCTTTGTTTTCAATAGACGATGAACCTCGCGTTCAAGATGGTGTATAAACACAGCGGTTGCTCCGTATTCATCCGTCTTAACATATTCATCAAACGCGAACGCGTTATCCCTTTGCGCCTCAGCCCGCCATAACATCGCATGAGTATCATCCATTTGCTGAATCACGCGTTCACGCCAAGCATCACACCATTTAACAACTCCTTCCATGGGTAAGCCGTTAAATGCCTGCTCTTTTTCTTCTTGTAAAGCTTTTAACCCCTGATGTAATGAGGTTAATTTTTCTAGACTCTGTCTTAATATTCGAACAAACGGATTATGTTTTTTAAGCTCAGTTACCTCTAACTCACCTTCAGCCTGAATTTCTTCTGAGTCATCATCTAAATCACTGCTCTCACCAAAGATATCTTTCGCCTGAGTCAGAATAAACTCTTCGGCGAGCGCGGTATCTTTCATGTCCTCAACTTCAGCGTCAAGTTCTTGAATATGTTCGTTGATATACTCAAACACCTCTTGCGCCATGGCCTTAATTTCTTCGTCTACGTCAAAGTGATAATTGTCTGGCGCACGATTTTTTATGTTTTGTCGCAGTACAGCTATCATGAGTTCCGCACGATCGGTATATAACTCTCTTTCAGGATCAGTCTCTAAGCCAAGTCTTGCTTGCGTATCCACAAGCTGCTTTTTCAAAGCGTCGACGCTGTTTTCTAATAAATAAAAGTAGTATCCATACGTTTTATTATCATGAGAGGGCCTGTGCATCCGTACTTCTTTTGGGGCGACAACAGTTGCAGATGGCGTGACCTGTTCTGAGCGTGAAGGCGGCGTGGCTGTACTATTTGATAAGCCCTCTAAAGGTCGAACTGGGGCATCCGTATCATCCCAATCGTCCCCCACTGATGCGGTATCATGCTGTTTACCGATGAGAACTTCGGGAATCATCGAGACCATTTTTTTACCTAAAGTGGTAAACACGCGCTTTTCAGCGCCCACATCATCTGCTTCACAATGGAAATTAAACGGATGTGGAGAATTTTGACATGACTCAAACGATTGCCAAATGCTGTCGGTCACCACTTCGATAATTTTCGTGTTGCGATGAGAGAAGTGGCTAGATGCAAGTTCATACGCTAAAGTTCTCACTTTAACTAACTCTCGCTCAATCGCTTGGTGATAGCTTTTCAATGTCGCCGGTTTTACCGTATGCGGCGGTGTTTCCAGATCGCGCCTTAGGGCTTGTTCGTGGAAGGTGTTGGTCTCTATCATCTGCTGAACTGCATGGTAAAGAAACTTGATGCGGGCATCAAGCTTAGGATGCGCTGTGATGTAGTGTTGCGGATCACGCCTAAACGCCTCTTCTTCTTTCTTCCCACCGCCATTTTTATTGATTAATCGGTATAGTTCTTCGTTCAGTAAGTCAACGAGTCTTGTAGATGCTTTATATTCTTCGGTGTGAAGGGCTTGAAAAAAGCCCTCTTCATGCTTTGTTTTAAATGCTTGCAGCACGGTTTTTCGGGCATCTATCTGATGAAGATACAAGGTGTAAAATCCTGGAAAATCGTCATGAAAATGCATAATATTTGTTTCTAAATTACCCTGATTTTGCGGATCGTCTATCCCCTGCATGAACGAATCGATTTGATCAAGCATACATTTTAATTCGCCCAATGCACGAACGACCTCCGAATCATGGCAAACCGACGGATCACGAGTCAGTTGAGCATACTGATCACCCACCTCCGCCCGCTTTGTTAAGACCGCAGCTAATTTAGCTTTGCTTTCTCTGCTTAGACTTGGAATGATTAACCCTTTTTGAAACCACATAGGTTAATTATATACCATAAATGCCGTTTTAGGTAACACCCCCCCCTAAACTTTAAAACTTCCGACAAACTCATCGTCGCTAATCGTCGATCAATCCGAGCCGCGACCGTGAGGGAGCGGAAATTTTAAAACTTCCGCTCCCTCACGGTCGCGGCTCGGATGTTCGAGTATCCGACAGTCCGGATTTCTGGAAATAAAAACCTTTTCATCTTGTGCTATGATTATTCTATATAAAGTTGTCTTTTTTCTCGTTCAAATCATCAAGGATAAACATGAACACAAGAAAATGGATCTCACTGGCAGCGCTGATTGTGGCCAATACCGTGCAAGCCGCCCCACAAGACAATGACTTCACACTACAAAATTCAAATTTTCCCGTCATCACTGACCCCACTTCGTCATCCATCATGCTTGATTGGAGAGCCTTATGTCCGGTTGATCAATCGTTAACGGACACGGTGGGATGTGCACCCGATTGTAATCGTGATTCGACGGCGGCATGTAGTATGCTGTTTCGCGCGGGGCAAGTGGAAAATTTCACCGGAATTCCGCTACCTTACCTCTCCACCGGGGTCGTGGTTTTTAAATTAACGCAAGCGAGCGGCGCTGGAACAGCGTCTGTATTGAACATCACGTTAAATCAAAAACCCAGTAACTATGGCTATATGTGTGAAATACTCAATGCCAATGGAACGCCAGCAACACTGTGGAACACCACCCGCCCACCCATCCCAACCACTGTTGTCACCCTAGATAGCAATCTCAGTGGCCCGCCTTTTAAATCGGATAGCTATGTCACGACTGTCTCTCAACCCAGTGGTGGTGTATTTAATTGGTATAACAATCCCAATAATCCATTGTATATGGTATGCCTGGGATATTCGGTCACAGAATCCAAAACCTTACAATCTAATGTGGCTTGTGGCGGAACGAGCGGGACCTGTGTGTCTTATACGTTGGAGTAGGTTGGGGTTTCAGAAAGCGTTGTGTTATCATTTCAAGATTTAAGTAAGTTCCCACGTCATCCTGAGCGTCAGCGAAGGATCTCCTGCAAATGACGCATTGCTGACTGTAGGAGATCCTTCGCTGACGCTCAGGATCACGTGTATTTGAGTACTGTAAACTTGACTATCCACGACCCACAAGATTTAATCCGTCTATTTAGCGACTGCTTTATGTCGGAATACAATACACAATTAGTACAAGGGGATGACGAGCCCCTTTATCTTCCTGCTCATGCAGCCTGCAGCTATCACGCCATTTATTTTGCCCATGGATTTTTTAGTAGCGCACTCCATGAATGCGCGCATTGGTTTATTGCAGGCCCCAAACGAAGACAACAAATTGATTATGGCTATTGGTATGAGCCAGATGGCCGCTCCGCGGAGCAGCAAGCTTTATTTCAGGCGCAAGAAATTAAGCCGCAAGCCATTGAATGGATGCTGTCTGATGCAGCTGGATACCGATTTCAACCGAGCACTGACAATCTCAATGGTGTTACACCAGATACTGAGGCATTTAAAAAGCAATTAGCGCAACAAGTGATGCGCTATGAGCAAGATGGGTTGCCCCCACGTGCAGAACAATTTAGGTTGGCATTGGTAGATTTTTACAAATCCAACACAATCTCAAGCGCTGCAGGCCGTAAATTATACGAAGAACTCATACAATGCCCATAAGCCCCAGTATTGGCAATCAAGACCACATCGCCTTCAACGGTATGAGGGAGTAATCTGTCATACCCGAGTGTATCTGCTGATTCACAAATAGGCCCAACAATATGGGCAAACCCCGTTTTTTCTTCATGTAAGCGCGTTAAATTAACAATCTCGTGATACGCACCATACAACATCGGACGAATCAGGGAGTTCATGCCCGTATCTATCCCAATAAAGCGAACTTTTCCTTTTTCTTTATGTTGCGTGACTTTGGCTAAAATCACCCCACTTTCTGCCACAAAATAACGCCCGGGCTCTAGCCAAAACTTGAGTTTCGGGTACCGTGATTTAACCGCTTTGAAAGACGCTTCGAGTGCTTGAATATTTAAAGGCTGTTGGCCCGGTTTATCGACCACGCCTAAGCCGCCCCCTAAATTAAGAATGCGTACTTCAGGAAAACGTTTGGTCTCTGCTGCTAATAACATCGCAGTTTCTTGCCATAAATCAGGCTTCAAAATACCGCTGCCAGAGTGTGAATGTAAACCTATCACTTTGATATGATGTTGTTTTACCAGGAAGGCGACTTCATCCAAGTTGGTTTTAGGGATCCCAAATTTCGATTCATCCCCACCGGTGCAAACATATTTATGGTGTCCTGCACCACTGCCTAGGTCAATGCGTAAAATAATCGATCGATTATGAAATAATTCAGGCCAGCTTTTCAGCGGATAGAGGCTGTCAATCGTGATATAACACCCCAAAGACACTGCAAATTCATATTCTGATCGCGCTGCAAAATTAGGCGTAAATAGCAGTTGTTTTTTATCCAGCTTCGGAAAAAGATGTAATACATGCTGTAATTCTTGAATAGACACACATTCAAACCCCACCCCTAAGTGATACAGTGTTTTTAAAATTTCAGAATGTGGATTGGCCTTCATGGCATAAAACACCTGATCAATTGACGTAAGCGATAATAATTCTTGCGCTCTTTCAGCTTGAATTTGGCAGTTATAGACATAACAAGGGGCGGTTGTTTTCGCAAGATCCAATAAAGATTCGCGCTTAACTTCCCACCAAGGTTTTTCTTTAATATCCGGTAGGCCAAATTCATCATGCCAACTTTTTGAATAATAAAAATTTTGTGGGTTATTTTCGATCAATAACTGATGCAAATGTTGACATAACTTATCCGCCTGGGACTCATCCACCACAAACGTGAGGTTGAGATCATTCGACGCCAACGACATCATATGAATCTGCTTCCCTTCAAACACATCCATCGCTGGCATTAATAAGGGTAAAACCGTACGAATCGGGTGTCCGACGAGACTTAACGCACTACAAGGTGCGATGAGTTTCGCGCG
Source organism: Gammaproteobacteria bacterium (assembly GCA_026399205.1). Taxonomy (GTDB): domain Bacteria; phylum Pseudomonadota; class Gammaproteobacteria; order Legionellales; family Legionellaceae; genus 2-12-FULL-37-14. Next base: position 73,067 of record JAPLRL010000034.1, on the reverse strand, counting down.
ACAAAATTGATTTAAATCGGCAAGTAACGCATCTAGTGCTTGACGCTCTTGATATTTTGCATTCACATCGAGCGACAGGGTCACGTTAGATTCAGAAGAAGACAGTAAATCAACCGAAAACCCATGCTGTTTAAATTGAGCAAACACATCTGCAAGAAAACCCGCTTGTTGCCACATAGTCAAGGTATCAATAGAAATCAGGGTCACATTATGTTTAACCAAGATGGCTTTAATGGGCGGGGCGTCCATATCAGTGTCTTTAGAGATGCGTGTGCCAGAATGTGCTGGCATGCTGGTGTACTTCACAAACATCGGAATATTCGCGCGGCGAACAGGCGGCAAGCAGCTGGGGTGCAATACTTTAGCACCCATTGAGGCAATTTCTTGCGCTTCATGATAATCGAGTTGTTTTAAAAGACGGGCATGCGGGAGTTGATGCGGGTTTGCAGTATAAATACCCGGAACATCGGTCCAGATTTCACAAGCCTCGGCATCTAGCATGGCAGCAAATAACGCAGCCGAGGTATCAGACCCCCCGCGACCTAATAAAACGGTTTCGCCTTGAGGGTTCCTGGCGATAAATCCTTGAGTAATCACCGCCTGCGCACCTGTTTTAATCAGCTGCTCAACTAATTCGGGTTGAGGGTCGCATAGCGCGCGAGCCGCAAGATAATTCGCCCTTTCTTCACCTTTCACCGGCATAGATACCAGGGCCTCACGCGCATCAAACCAACTGCAGGTGATCCCCTGCTGCTGTAAAAAACCTTGGCCTAAGCGAGTGAGCATCAATTCACCCAAGCTTAAAACTTGGGCATGGGTTTTTGCAGGCGCTTCTTTTAAAAGGGCAATCCCCATTAACCATTGCTGTAATAACTGAAAATCTGGCTCAATGCATTGACTATCAACGTCGAGGGCGTCGGCAAGCTGTTGATAGCGAGAATATAAGGTTTGATACAACTGCTGGTGTTCATTCAAGAGTGCAGCTGTCACCAACTTTTCGAGCTGGTTTGAGGCTTCTGTCAACGCAGAGCATACAATCAAGGGTTGCAAGCCATGGTGAATGTGCTGTTGCGTGATAGCGGCAATATGCTGCCAGTTTTCTTTTGTAGAAACGCTGGTGCCACCGAATTTAGTCACGATTTGTCGCATGTTCAGTCCTCAATCTTTGTATCATCGTAAAAATCCGAGCCGCGACCGTTAGGGAGCGGAAGTTTTAAAATGTCCGGTTTCTAACCGTCGCTATTAAAACTTCCGCTCCCTAACGGTCGCGGCTCGGATATCTGCGGTTCGGATATCTTGTGGTCAAATAAAGAAATAGAGTAATATACCTAACCATTATCTCCTACTCGGAAAACGCCAGTTGTCTACTTCGCGCAATATTACCTGGTTTGCATGGCTGATTGCATCTTTATTTTATGCATACCAATATATTTTAAGAGTCATGCCCAGTGTGATGATGAGTGATCTTACTCATCAATTTCATATTGACGCCACCCTATTTGGCCAATTTTCAGGAATTTATTATATCGGCTATACATTATTACACCTGCCAATAGGCATGTTGCTTGACCGTTTTGGGCCACGAAAAATCATGACGGTCTGTATTTTACTTGCTGTTCTGGGATTAATACCTATTCTTTTCTCTGATAACTGGATAGCTCTACTGCTCGGTCGCGCCCTCATCGGTATTGGGTCTTCTGCCGCAATTTTGGGTATCTTCAAAATTATCCGCATGAGCTTCAAAGCAAAACACTTCGCCAGAATGTTGAGTTTTTCCGTCACCATCGGGCTCATCGGGGCCATTTATGGTGAAGGTCCGGTGAGCTTAATGAATCATGCTTGGGGTTATCAAGCCGTAGTCGCGTTTTTTGCCATCGTTGGTCTTGTGCTTGCCTTCGTGACTTATTTTGTGGTTCCTGAAGTCGAGCCCGACGAACACCCTTCTATTTTAGCAAGCATCAAAACCGTGTTAACCAACAGCAAAGTGATGATGCTCTGTTGTTTTGCAGGCTTAATGGTCGGGCCCCTTGAAGGATTCGCAGACATTTGGGGCCCGCAATTTCTAAAACAAGTATATGGGCTGAATGCCTCAATCGCCAGTTATCTGCCCTCCATGATTTTTATGGGTATGTGTTTTGGTGCCCCTGTTTTAAGCCTGGCTGCAGAAAAAACCAAACAATATTTAGGTGTCGTCATCGCCGCAGGGACGATCATGTGTATTATTTTTACCGCTCTCATTGCGGGCATCCTCTCCCTAAGCAGCATCACCATTGGCTTTATCATCATTGGCATCTGCTGCGCTTATCAAATTTTGGCTATTTATAAAGCGTCCACCTATGTGCCTGAAAATCTTGCAGGGCTCACCACAGCCGTTGCCAATATGATTATCATGAGCTTTGGGTATTTTTTCCATTCGGTCATCGGCGCTGTCGTCACAGCCTACGGCGGCACTCAGGTCACCCAAGCATTTGTTTATGGGGTAAGTGTGATTCCGATTGCGTTGGCCGTTGGGGTGATCGGGATTTCTTGCTTGGCATTACAAGGAGAGTAGCCTGGATGCAGCGCACCGAAATCTGGGAATTTGGTGCCACTTCCCCGCTTTCACGAGGAAGTGAGGACTATATAGCCATTATAAAAATGGGCTAGAAGAGCGGCGTGCAGGCTTATCGCAGCATACGGTCGCACACTCGAGGACCTCATTTGTTGAGGTAGAGCACGCTTGTCCATTTTTTACTTTTTGATAAGCGCAATAGAAAAGCGGCGAGAATACAACCACTAAACAAGCAAGCGCGGCTAGCTCCGGATGCTTAGCTGCTGCTGAGAAAATTGGGTTGCTTTCCGAGCAATCAACAAACTCATTCGTATATGCATCTTTCATTGCATCACAAACTGCTTTAGAAACCGGCGTAGTCTTAAATGCTGATGTAAAACCATTATTTGCATAGTTTGCACCTGAGCAAGCAGTGAGTGACTCGTTGGTTGGATCCAATGCACCCGTTTCATTCGCAAACCGACCCATCACATCATTACCTAAACACTGTTTTACACTTTGTTCAGTAACGCCAAAGGAGGGGTTTTTATTAGCTTGACTATCAACAGTCCGACAAACCTTCAGAGATACGCCATTATCACGACAGGTAACAGCAAACGTTTTTGCATTTGAATTATAGTTCCCTAAGCAGCCATTTTGTTGGTCTACGGTAACATCAATGTTTTTACAACCTGAAGACTGCATCAGAAGAGCTAAGACCGCAGCTGCATCGGCTTGTTTTGCCTGAAAATCTCGTCCCGCTCGAGTCAATTGAGGCGGCGGAGTAAAAAACTGTGATTTTGACATGATGAGCAATCCTTAATGTTTAATTAAACCAGCTCAATTGTAACAAAATTCACCCAAGAAGCCAATAAAAACACAGGAGCATCTTTTAAACCCTACCGATCGGCGACCAACTGCTGAACTACGCCCATATCTGCCAACGTCGACAAATCTCCCAATTCATGCACGTCTCGACAAGCAATTTTACGCAAAATACGGCGCATGATTTTCCCCGAACGTGTTTTAGGCAGCCCTGACGCCCATTGAATCACTTCAATTATGGCGATCGGTCCAATTTTATGTCTCACATGCTGAGTCAACTCTTTTTTCAAAGCATCTGTTGGCACGACCATCGATTTTAGGGTCACAAACGCGTAAATTCCTTCTCCGGTCAAGGCATTAGGAATCCCCACCACGGCAGCTTCAGAGACAGCCGAATGCGTCACCAAGGCACTTTCAATTTCTCCGGTGCCTAAGCGATGTCCGGATAGCTTAATCACATCATCATTGCGTCCTTTAATGGTAAAATACCCCTCTTCATCGACAGATGCGGCGTCTCCCGCTAAATAGCGCCCCGCAATAAGTTTAAAATAAGTATCAATAAACCGCTGGTGATCGCCATAAATAGTCTGCATCAACCCAGGCCAAGGTTGTTTAATAATGAGATTGCCTACTTGCCCAGGGCTAAGCGATACACCATCATCATTGACAATCTCAGGCACAATTCCAAAAAAAGGCCAAGCAACAGAGCCGGGTAACATGGGTGTCGCGCCTGGTAGGGTCGTGATTAAAATACCGCCGGTTTCTGTTTGCCACCAAGTATCAACAATAGGACAACGCCCTTCTCCAACCACATGATAATACCACTCCCAAACAGCAGCATTCATCGGTTCACCCACGCTGCCCAATAACCTCAGGCTTTTACGACTGCTTTTTTTAACCCACTCATCCCCTTCACAGCGTAAAGCCCGAATTGCCGTGGGTGCAGTATAAAAAATATTCACTTGGTGTTGATCGACGATATCCCAATAGCGTGAAAAGGACGGATGTGAAGGGATCCCTTCAAACAACAGCGTCGTTGCTCCATTGGCAAGCGGTCCATACACCGTATAGGTATGACCCGTGATCCACCCCACATCGGCTGTACACCAATACACCTCACCCTCGTGATAATCAAACACAAAATAATGCGTCATTGCCGCATAAACCAAATAGCCCCCAGTGCCATGTAACACCCCTTTAGGCTGCCCTGTTGAGCCTGAGGTATATAAAATAAATAAGGGATCAGCCGCATCCATGAGCTCAATTGCACAAACAGGGCTCGCCTCTTTGAGCGCTTCGTGATACCAAACATCACGCGCAGGGTTCCAAGGAATATCCCCCTGCGAATGCTGCACCACAATTACCCGTTGGATGTGCGGGCAATCGGCAATGGCCTCATCACTATTACGTTTCAATGGCACGGTTTTTTCACCGCGAAACCCTTCATCTGCGGTAATCAACAAACTACACTTGGCATCGATTAAACGTGCCTTCAAGGACTCAGCTGAAAACCCCGCAAACACCACTGAATGAATCGCGCCCAACCGAGCACAAGCAAGCATCGCAATCACGGCTTCTGGAATCATCGGTAAATAAATACAAACCCGCGCCCCTTTTTGAATGCCTTGTGCTTTTAGAACATTAGCAAATCGACAAACAACCTCAAATAGCTGCGCATAACTCATTGTCCGGGTGTGCCCAGGCTCATTGCCTTCCCAAATCAAAGCCACTTGATCAGCGCGCGTTTCTAGGTGCCTATCCACACAGTTATAGCAAGCATTCAGTGTCGCCCCACTGAACCACTCAACATCAAAGGTGTTCATTTCTCCTTTAATGACGCTATCCCACGGCTTAAACCAACTGACAAATCGCTCTCCTTGTTCTACCCAAAAGGCCTCAGGATGTTCAATGGAATTGCGATATAATCGATGATAGTCGGCTTCGTTCAAATGAGCTGTTTTGGCAAATGCTGCGGGCGTAGGGTATTTTTTCAGTGCGGTCATATTTTTCTTCTTTTGTTATCGTGTTTTAATATGCGAAAAAAGAGAGTAAATATGCCACTGACCTGGTAGACGAGTCAAACAAATGAACTCGAACAATGCTCGGACGTAGGGTGGACAAAGGAGCCCCGCGAGGAACCGACCGATTACTATATGGCTCGCGGGCGACGTGCCCACCACCGCTCCGAGTAACCGGTGGGCACGTCGCCGTGGGTTTCCATCAACTAGGATGGTTCATAGTGGGGCTCCTTTGCCCACCCTACTGCAGCTACGTAAAATCAATGTTTTTGTATCAATCTTTTTAATTCGCTGAGCATATAAAACGGAATCGACAAAATGTTATTGTTTATCTCTAGGGGGCGCTCGGATACTCTCACCCCCAGAGGTAATTGTTTTTCACTTAAAAACATTTGTAAAGATTTCAGCCTGCCGGTTGATCCTGATTTTACTTCAATAGGCACGATTTGAGATCCCACATTAATCAAAAAGTCGACTTCAGCATTGCTGTTTTTAGTTTCTCGACTCCAATAGAATAAGGCTGCTTTTTCATAACAGTCTTGATAGGCCAGAAGTTCCTGAGCCACATATTGTTCCGCCATGCCTCCTCTGTTTAACAGCATCATATCTACGTTTAGCAATAATTCTATGTCCAACCGAGTGATTCGATTGACAAGACCTACATCCAAGAAAATCAACTTAAATTTTCTCTCATTCATAAAGGTATGGAGAGGTAATCCTGAGGCTGAGCTTGAATAGCAGGGGAAAATGATTCCAGCATGGTTTAATTTTTCTATGGCTGATTTAATTTCTCGCGATCGGGTGTCTGGATCAATCGTACTGTATTTGATTTGTTGTCCTACTAAACCAGGGGTTTTGTCAAAAACTCTCTCGAGATAAACATGATTCGCTTTAGACGCATATTTCCCAAAATCATCTCGATAGGTATCTAACAAAAGCGTTTGATAACGTTGACAGGTTAAGAGATCTTTATTTTTGATATAACTATCGACCACCATAGGCATGCCGCCGATGATCATATATTCTCTGACAAGGCGTAATAGATCATGATGATTCACTTCAGGGACAACACAATTCAAAGTAATATTGCGAATAAAATCCACGTAACGTTGATTGCCGCTAGCCTCCAAATATTCTGTAAATGAGAGCGGTTTGAGATAAATATACTGCACTCTCCCAACCGGCATTGAAATAGCCTCACTATTAATAGCAAACTCCAGTAAAGAACCCGCGCCAATAACATGTAATTGTGGCATCTCTTCTTTAAAGTATCTTAATGCCATTAAAGCATTGGGGCAGGCTTGGATTTCGTCTAGAAATAATAGTGTTTCACCAGGTTTTATATCCTGCTGTTTCATCAAAGAAATTGAATTCAGAATAGTAATTGGATCCAGTGAATCAAAACAAGCTTTAAATTTGGTCTCTTTTTCAAAATTAATCTCAACCAAACCCTGAAAGTGTTGACGAGCAAATTCTCTGACCAAATAGGTTTTGCCGACTTGGCGCGCACCGCGTAACAGGAGAGGAAAATGTAGCTCAGCTTTTTTCCATTGAACCAACTCCGTCATCAGCATCCGTTTCATCATGGCCCTTTACTTGGCTATTAATTGATTTGATTATAGCCAATAACTGGCTGAAATACAATGGTTATATGACCTCATGATGGCTATAATACAACCTTTGCGAGGTGTTGTGGGTCGTTGTAGGGTGGACAAAGGAGCCAGGCGTTGAGTCCGCAGGTTAATGGGAGACTTCCTGGCGACGTGCCCACCGGTGGCTCCGAGTAACCGGTGGGCACGTCGCCGTGGGTTTCCATCACCTAGGGGGCTCATTGCAAGGCTCCTTTGCCCACCCTACAGCAACTGCGTACAATCGATAATGGAGATCATTAAAAGTTAACGATTCTACTCCTGCTGTACTCTCCGTGAGTCAGCAATAATCATTTTAAATAATCGCTTCACAACTTCAGCTTCTAACCCATATTGCTCAGCCCATTTTTCAGAAAATGACCCGTGATCCCCTGAAACGCCAAATTTCACACCCATGTTGATCCCGATTTTGTTTGGGCACGATGTCTGAGGTAATGATCCATAATGACCAGTGCCGACATCGCATCTACAATCGGCACTGCTCTCGGTAACACACAAGGATCGTGCCTGCCAGCAGCTTTCAGTGACACCGGCTGATGTTCTAAATTGACCGTCTGCTGTTGTTTGCTAATGGTCGAGACTGGCTTAAAGGCCACTCTAAAATAAATATCTTCGCCTGTTGAAATGCCACCCAATGTGCCGCCTGCATGATTGGTTTCCATTTTTAACTGCCCATTTTCTATCACAAACGGATCATTATGCTCGCTACCACGCATGCTAACCCCCTCAAACCCTGAGCCGATTTCAAATCCTTTGACGGCATTAATGCTGAGCATCGCTTTACCTAAATCAGCGGACAACTTATCAAACACAGGCTCCCCTAACCCTGCTGGCACATTGCGAATCACCCCCTTAATCACACCGCCAAGAGAATCCCCTTCTCGTTGAACGGTTTCAATCAACGCAATCATGTCTTTGGCAATTGCTTGATCAGGGCAGCGAATGATATTTTTTTCAATGGCTTTTAAGGTCACTTCTTTATGCTTAATATCGGCGCGAATTGTCCCGACCTGTTCAACAAAACTCAAAATTTCAATATTGAGGTGTTGCTTTAAGAATTTTTTGGCAATAGCACCTGCTGCAACCCGAGCCAAGGTTTCACGCGCCGATGCCCTGCCGCTACCTCTACAATCTCGCAAGCCGTATTTCATGAGATAAGTAAAATCAGCATGCGAGGGGCGATACACCTGCTTTAATTCATCATAGTCTTCAGAGCGCGCATCCGTATTGTAAGCCAATAAAAGAATAGGGGTTCCCGTGGTTTTACCCTCAAATACGCCTGAGAGAATATGAATACTGTCTTCTTCTTTACGAGGTGTCGTGATCTCACTTTGCCCTGGTTTTCTTCTGTCGAGGTCTTGCTGAATCTCTGCTTCTGTAATCGCTAAATCAGGCGGGCACCCATCAATAATCACCCCCAGCGCACCACCGTGTGATTCTCCACAGGTGGTAATTTTAAATAACTGCCCAAAGCTATTTCCAGCCATCACTCACTCCCCAAGGATTTCAAAATAGGCCCGTTTAACCACGTCATCAGAAACGGGATGAGCAAAATGACCTTGATGCTCATAAACCGATCCTAAACCTGTTAATAATACATAATGAACTTGCCCTGCGCGTTTTTTCTTGTCTAATTGTGTCGCTTGAATGAGAGCGTCTACATCATAGGGTTTGAGCTCATTCGCGGTGATATCCAACTGCTGTAATAGTGTTTTAATAAATGCATAATGCTCTGCTGATAGATGCCCTAAGAGTTGGGCTATTTTAGATTCGACTAAGATGCCTAATGCGACCGCATAGCCATGCAACACCTGATATTGAGAGAGTAGCTCGATGGCGTGACCGATGGTATGCCCAAAATTTAATATTGCCCGTTGATGTTGCTCTCGCTCATCGCTGGCGACGATAGTTGCTTTTATTTTTACGGCGCGGTGGACTAGGTTGGTTAACTTGTCATTCCGCAACCACCCGTCATCCCGAGCGCAGAGAGGGATCTCCGCCAATATGGCATTGTGCTTCTCAATGGAGATCCCTCTCTGCGCTCGGGATGACGGGGTGTCGCCAGAAATAATTATGTCTAAATTTTCCTCTAAAAACCCCAGCCCCCCCCGATCACTCGTCAAAAAGACCTTAACCGCCTCAATCAACCCATTAATCATCTGTTTTTTAGATAATGTCCTCAAACAATTCACATCAGATACCACCGCAATCGGCTGCCAGAATGCGCCAATCAGATTTTTACCGTGGGGCGTATCAATCCCGGTTTTTCCACCCACAGAACTATCCAACATCGCAAGTAACGTGGTAGGAATTTGTATATAGGCAATACCTCGCATATAAGTTGCTGCGATAAAGCCTGCCAAATCACCGACCACACCGCCGCCTACCGCTAAAATAAGGGTGTCTCGATCACAGCCATAGGCTAGCATCTTTTCTTCAAGTCTCAACTTTGTACGAATCTGTTTAGACTTCTCGCCAGCTGGAAAAGACAGTAATAAGGTCTTGTGCCCTGCTTTTTTTATGGATTGCTCGAGCGCTAGTGCATAATATTTTTTAACCGTGCGATCCGTCATCAACACGATGGTGCTCTTATTTTTAGGGATCAGTGACGCAACGGTGTCTAGGCACCCAGACCCTATCCATATCGGATATGATGACGCCCTTGATCCAGGAAGTAACACCTCAATGTTCGCACTCATCAAGACACCTTCTCAGCTAACTGTAATAAAAAGGCCTCGGTCTTATCCCAACTGAGGCATGGATCAGTAATCGATAATCCATCCAAATCGATGGCTTCAGGGTGAGCTAAATCGACCGATTGACTGCCTTCTTTTAAAAAACTCTCAATCATAAACCCTTTCACGAGCTGCCTTAAATCGGGTCTCTGCTTTAATTCATCAATCAGATTTAACACAATATCGGGTTGTAAAAGGTGATCTTTTTTACCGTTTACTAAACAATTATCATGGCTCGCGTCCACCATGATCGATGGGTTTTGAATGTGGTGATTTTTCATATGTTGACTCACCTCTTCAAGATGCGTAATCGAATAGTTGGGCGCATGATTAGAGCCTCGTAACACCAAGTGCGCATGAGGATTTCCATGGGTTTGCACTTCATAGCCATCAAACACAGCAACATGAGGATGTTGTGCTGCTACAATGCTATTTACACCAATAGCCAATGAGCCATGTGTCGGATTTTTTAAACCCACAGCACAATCAAGAGCTGAGGCAAAAATACGATGCTCTTGATCTTCTGCACTACGCGCACCAATGGCAACCCAGGAGAGTAACTCTAAAAACCCTTTAGCATTATGGGTAAACAAAGCTTCATCAGCAATGGCTAAGCCCATTTCAATCACTTTCACCATCATCTCACGGGTATATTTAATTCCCGCTTCAATATCGGGCGTAGAAAAGACATCCGATTGACTCACCGGCCCCGTCCATCCTTTGGTCGTACGCGGTTTTTGGATATACACCCGCATCACCAATTTCATGGCATGCTTTACTTTGTCATTGAGGGTTGCAAGTCGCTCAGCATACCTTAAAACGGCTTCTTTAGGCCAAGCAGAACAAGGGCCCACAATCATTAAAAGGCGCTTATCCCGGCCCTCTAAAATCGATTTAACCTCCTGCCTGTCTTGCAAAATACGCGCATGAGCAGCAACTGAGAGTGGAAACTGTTGAATAAGATCTTCCACGGGTGGTAATTTTTTTATCACGGTGTAGTTCATGATTGCCCCTTATGTATCGCTAAATGCTGAAGCACTTGCTCAACACCCGCCATCACAGCGCCATTATTTTCAATAGAAAAGCTTGCTAGTGTCTCATAAACCCGCTCTCTTTCATTCCATAAACGATTAAATGACTCAACTGGCGACTCGTCATCTGAAAAAAAGGCGGGGCGCCCTTGCAGCATAATGCGTTCAAACACAACACCACGAGGCGCACTAATATGAACGATGGTGTGTCCTTGAATCCGCTTTTGATTATCTTCATCTAAAGGTGTGCCACCGCCTAGAGAAAGAATCACAGGTTTTGTGAGAACCAGTTGAGCTAACACGTCTTTTTCTAGCTGCCTAAAATACGCTTCACCCTGGGTTTGCATCATCTGTCGACAGGTTTGTTTGTCTTGATGCTCACGTTCAAATACACGTTCAATCTCTTCATCAAGATCAATAAAAGGCCGCTCTAATTGCGTTGCCAGTGCGCGCCCAATCACAGATTTACCCACATGTTTAAATCCAATTAAAACAATCGTCTTAGCGTGTGTGCTCATCTGTCACCTCCATCTTTGCACCGAGTGTTTGCATCAAAGAAATAAACGTGGGAAATGTTTTATTGATGGCTTCACTGTTCTCAATTAACGTCACCCCTATTGCGCACATCCCAGCTATTGCGAGTGCCATAACGGTTCGATGATCGTGATATCCTTGCACCTTAGCCCCTTGCAGCAGACTCTGATAAACCGTCATCCCATCTGCATATTCTTCAATTCCTGCACCTAAACGAGTCAGACCTTCCGTCATCGAATGAATCCTGTCCGTTTCTTTTAATCGCGCTTGACTCACATTCCTAATGTGCGTTTTACCCTGTGCATAGGTGCCAATGACCGCAAGAGTGGGTAACAGATCAGGAATATCATTGGCATCAATGCTCACCCCCTGTAAAACACGTCCACCTTCAATGATTAACCCACTCGCTGTGATGTCAATTGCCGCACCCATGTCTTGTAAAATAGGCACCAAGCGCTTATCCCCTTGTGGATTTTGCATATCTAATCCTTTGAGTTCGACACGACCCGGCGTCATTACAGCTGCTGCAATCAAATAAGAAGCCGAAGAAAAATCACCCGCAATCACCGTTTGACGCGGCTGATAACGTTGATTGCCCGGAATATGGTAAACATCGCGGTCCTCCAGACGTTCATGACGATAGTGTATATGCTGCGCTTGTAACCACTTTAAGGTCATTTCCATATAAGGACGTTCATGTAAGTTTTTGACAGTCACCACACTGTCGATTGACGCACACGGTAACGCAATCAGTAAGGCAGAAATATATTGCGAGGTTATGCCATCCACCTCAGTGACACCGCCTTTTAATTGACCAGAAATAGTCACAGGCAACATCCCTTCTTTATCCACATAGTAAATCGTAAGACCCAACGTTCGCAACGCCTCAACCAGAGAGTGAATGGGTCTTGCACGCATTTGATCACCACAATCTAACAAAATAGGTTGTTCTGTATGTTGACGTAAGCCCAAAATTGGCATGATAAAGCGCGTGGTGATGCCTGAGTTTCCTGTGTTGATTTGAGGGAGTACGTCATCCCGCGAATGCACGTCATCCCGAGCGCAGCGAGGGATCTCCTCCAGTTGGCAGGAGATCCCTCGCTGCGCTCGGGATGACGTGCATTCGCGGGATGACCTGCAAAGCCCACCACTGCGCATCACCAACCGATCGTGCTCAACAGAAACATCCGCACCGAGCGCTCTACAAACGCGCAGCGCATCTTGCATATCATCCGAATCTAACGGGTTGATGAGCGTAGACTCTCCCGCAGACAAGAGCGCAAACATCAAGCCACGAATGCTTTCCGATTTAGAACTAGGTGGTGTAACCTCACCCTTAAGAACCGATGTGGTTTGTACTCGTAAATACATGTTCATCCCCTCCAAATATGAATACATCTAACCGTCTTATTGCGAGTCTTGAGGATTTAACATGCTGATCTATAGATATGAATCTCGGAGCGGCTCTGTAAGCTCACCCCTAAGATCGCGCTTTAACCTTTTTAAAACGAGTGTGACCCGCACCATAAATTTCATCCAAGCGATCGGCTATCCAGACTTTAATAAGAGACGTATGAACACAATCGTGGTTCCATCAGGCTTATTACAGACCTGATACTGCACCCAAATTTTGTCATATAACGTTTTCATGACAGTCCTCCTTGGCCCGACAATACGTTTCTTTAATAAAAAACAACGTTATTAACGATAGTGTCAGCGAGGCAGGTAATAGCATCAGGGCGATGTTATAGCTGTGTACCGAAAACTGATGAACACCATTTTGTACGGCTCCATCCCACGTCCAGTCCAACACAGCGCCGACTAACGGCTCATACAAAGCTTCACACACCGAATCAAAGGTATTCATAAAACCCAGCACTGTGGCCGCTAACATGATGGGAAACACTTCGCGAATCATCGCAAAACTTGTAAAAAACCCACTGGTGCCAAATCCAAATAAAAATAACAATACCGTGATCGTAAATATTGAATGGTGCGCGCCATAAATTACGGCGCTCAAACACCCTAATGCCACCAGCGTGCCAATATACAGAATGGGTTTTCTACGCCCCATATAATCTGATAACCATCCTAAAAAAGGCGCCCCAGCAGCAAAGCCTATAAAAATACACGAGACTGCAAAAGCTGCATCTGCTCGCGATAACTGATAAGCAACTTCTAAAAAAGGCACGCCCCATAACCCACCAAACACCGATACTGGCGCAAACGCAAGCCCGCTATACAACGATAACAGCCATGTTTGTTTATTCATCACAATATTAGCCAACACTTGACTGGTTTTCTGAGGTTTTTTTGCAACATGAGCCGGCTGCACAGGTTTATCACGAATGATTATAAAATAAATCATCCCCAACACCACTCCCAGCACACTAATCATCTCGAGAGCCGCTCGCCACCCCACCTGCTGCACCAAATAAGACAAAGGCATCTGTCCACCCACGGCACCCAACATGGCAGCCGTCATAAACATCCCTGAGACCAATGCAAAACGCTTAGGCGCAAACCACTGAGACGCCAATTTAAAACAAGAAACCGCAGCAAACGCAGCACCCGCGCCCATCAACGCACGACTGCAACACGCAAGCCACAGTACGGTCGTTTGTGAAAAGATAAACGTGCTGATGCTGCACATAAAAATAGCGCTGGTGGTCAGTAAGCGCGGGCTATATTTATCTAGCATCACGCCTACAGGAATTTGCATGATTAAATAGGCATAAAAATAAAATGCAGATAGATGACCTAAGCCCGCGCCATTGACATGAAACGCCTGCATTAAATCACCGGTCATCACACTCGGCGACACCTGGATTAAATATTTATAAAAGAAAAACCCTGCAGCAATCGTCCAGATAATCCATGGATACATTTGGGTTATCAACGTGTTTTTTTGTTTCATGATGCCTCCTCTCTCACCAGGTCATGATAAGCCTGGGTCATCGCTTGCGTAATCACGCCGACCTTAAAAAAATGGGCGCCAACTTGTGAAACCGGTGCGACTTCAACCGCACTGCCTGTAATAAAAACCTCATCTGCTGCTGCCACTTCATGCGGATGAATATGTTGCTCAATCACGGGAATATGTTGTTTTTTGGCAATCCCGATGACCGTTTGCCGTGTTAATCCATTTAAAAAACAATCGACGATGGGAGTATACATCACCCCGTCCTTAATCATAAAAAAATTGTAACTACCCAGGTACACGTCATCCTGAGCGCCAGCGAAGGATCTCCCCCAGCTAGGAATGTGCTAATTAACAAGAGATCGCTGGCGCTCGGGATGACGTGGGTTACATAATAAGTTTAAAATATCAATACTTAATGGCAGTGTCCCCACGGCTGTCCCCAACACTGCCTAAGCCATCACACATCGCTCAGCTTGCCAGTGCTCTATTTCCTGATAGTGCGTTTCTGTTTTCTGGATAGTAGCCACATCGCCTTGCTGGGCTTCATACTGTCGTCGCTTTTCTTGCATCTGGGGTTGTAATGTTTTGGCTACATGACGGCAGTTTTGAATGGCTTCATCGCGGGCGGCAGTCAATGCTTCGGTGACTTTCCATTGAAGTACACGACAGTGCTCTTGCTGCACTTGGGTGAATTTTTCTATTAAGATCGCTTGTTGTTGATTGAGTGTTTGCCGATCGCGCTCCAAAACTAATTGTTTTGATGTGGCGTTATCTATATTATCCTTGAATGAGCTCATCCCTAACTCTACACCCACAATTTCCAGTCCTAACGATAAGGTTTTTAACGTAGATTTCGTTTGACGTTGTGCGTTTCTTAAATCACGCAACTTAGTTAACAAGACATGATATTCACCTTGTTGAATTTTGATAGCCTCCTTGGATAACGCTATCTTTTCATCCAATTTAGCATATTGTTTTAATATTGTTTTTGCCTCAAACCAAAGCATCTGCATGACGGGATGTTCACCCTGAGCCGAATGGCTCAGGCCGTCCCAAGTTAACGTCCGCATCACTTGATAGGTACGCACGGCTGCATCAACCATAGGATGCTCAAACTGTTGGCGTTCGGTGTCTTCAAATTGACTGACTCGCGTAAGGGCTTGCTGAAGAATGGGTGGCAAAAGTACTGTAGTCAATTGCCAGGGAAAGGGCTGCGCCTCGATGGTGCTTAAGTCTTGCATGACACGCTCAATCTCGGCGTGCTTGCTGTCTAGCTGTGACCTCCAAGTATTAAAAAACCCTATTTTTCTAGCATAACTGGGTTTTGTATCAGGCTCTATCTGCGTATAACCCTCTTCTCGATAGCCAAACCCGGTATGCTGTAACACAGGACCTGTAGATACTTTAGTTTTAGAGCGTTGATGCATATCAATTTGCGCTTGCAAGTCTTGGACTTCAAACAACCATTTTTCCTGAAACTCAGCATGCACATCGTCAGTCAACAGCCGTAAAAAAGGTCGAGCCATTTTCAACAGGTCTTGTTTGAACTGCTCCCAAGCCTTTTGCAGCAAGACAGGATACTGTTTCAACCCCGCTTCCAATGGTGAAATATCGAGCAATCCAGCTTCATTTCTGCGCACATACACATTCGTATAAAGACAATCAGGATCCGTATCTTCAAGCATGTCGTCCCAGATGCCGCCCATTTCTTCAATCCATTTCTGACGAAAAGAAAGTAACTGTCTCGATAGTTCACTCATCTGATCAGTTTGCCCATGGCGTAATAAAAAATGAGCCCCTTCATCAAACCAAGATAAAGCACCTGCCCGTCTTAACGCTGATTCTTCGGTATAATAACGCTCTACTGCTTCGTCTTGAGACAAACGGTCTTGCCTCTGCCTGATATAGTCAGTCTGCACATCAATTGAGGCTGTTAACACACTTTCAAACTCATAACGACTCGCATCAATGATCGTGCACGCCTCCCCTTCTTGCCCAAAGCGTCCGGCCCTCCCCCATCCTTGCGCCTCGTTGTCTTTTGGCTTAAAACAGGCGACGATTGAAACCAGTTTATGCATGGGATGTAAATCTTTCCCTCTAGAAAATAACGACGTACACATCGTCACCACGTTAGGCTTTTCAGCTTCTAATAAAATGGCCTGCAACGTGACTGCATCTTCGTTGCCTATCACTGTTTGAATCGTGTATTTGTCACTATCTAATAAGGGTTGCAAACGCCGATGCAGGGCTTCTACATCTTCGGCTTCATCCTCAATGATTAAATAAGAGGCCCCTTTACTGGAGGCATGAACTCTAGCCGCGATGGCTCTAGCATGCATATCTGCATCCGCACATAATTGACGCGGTAAAATGTTGAGTTGACTGGGCACATGTGGCGCTAAAATATAAGATGACACCCCTAGTTTTGAGTGTAAAAACTGTTGAGCCGCTTGGGGTCCTAAGGTTGCAGATAAGCCAATAAACCGATCATACAAAGAGGCGAGCCCCAGTGGATAATTAGTATCTAGCGCACTGACCTCTTCTGGAATATCAAAGCAGCGATGTTTAAATTCTCTTTGTAATAACAGATGCAAAAAGCAATGTACGGCATGGCTATATTCTGCCCCGATTTGCGGCACGTCGCCCACAACGGGCACCCCTGCGTGATAACCTACGCGTTGTTCTTGCGGGGCAATCAAATAATGTAATCGCTGGCTTGCCTCACAAGCAGCCGTGATCCATCGATTGAGCTGCCGGTCATCGGAAGATATTTTTTCCCATTGCGATCGCTGTGCATCTGAGAGCGGTTGATTCGCCATATGGCGTCTCAATTCAACCTCATCTTTCTTTTTCGACCACACTCGATTATCTGTTTTATCCGTCTGACGAAACGCGGGTAATGCAATAAAATCCAAGATGATAGGATAAATCCACTGAAGGTGATTTTCTCCATGCTTTGATCGAACATAATCAAACGTCACCAGGAGTTTTAATAATAGCAAATCGCATTCATCTGCTATGCAGGCTGTTTTTAACATGCGATCTTGTGTTGGGCCAAGGCCCAACCTACTAAATTCTGCTATCAGTTCTTGAGATGCGATAAAAGCGCGATCCCAGGGGGTTGTATAATAGATATAGCCGGGTTGATGATGTTGCTCTTTCCCAGAAAGCAGGAGTCGTGAAGGGATCTGCAACAAGGTAAAAAAATGTCTGATGCCTTTGTCCCTATAGTCTTGATAAATCAACCCAAGGTTTGAACTCATGACATCAACGGTGCCTAAACACACCCACTCCCAAGCAGCTAAGAGTGCGGTCACAAAACTTTTTCCTTCTCCGGTATTTAATTGAAATAATACATTGCCTTTTGTCTGCCAAGACAATAGCACCACGATAAGTTGCGTTGAGTTTGGCAAAATACCGATGGTTGTGCCGGTGGTTTTACTCATGATAACACTCGTCAATGCCAACCATTTTAAACGCGATTCACTGACTTCAAATAAAGTTTCTTTTCGAATTGCACGCTGATGTTTAAGCTGTCTCTTAGACAAGCTAGCTCGCGATAACGCTCTATATTTATTCATCAAAGGAATCAGTGATTTCGCTTGCTCTTTGATAGCGTTCCTCAACGAGGAGGTCACGAGCATTGGATCAAGGATTGATGTCAGTGCATCAACTGCCGCATCAATGCGCGCATCATCTTGTACGATATCGCCACGTTTAGGTGCATCCTCATCGTTCACGAAAGGGGTCGATGCCCAAACTGGATCGTATTCCATATCAGCCAATAGCTTGGTTTGATAAGCATCATCCGTAGAGCTTATGAGCTTTAAATACCGTGTTTTAGAAGGATAAGGGCGATAAGCAAAAGGCTGCGTGAATTGCTGCAGTTTTTCCCAAGAGCAAGTCGTTAATACGCCAGTCACCGCCACCCATTCATCGGCTGTGAGCTGTTGCTCCTTCAAGGCAATCATCAGCCCTAGCCAAGCCTGCGCCTGTTCTTTGTCTTTGGGAACCTGCAGCCAACACGCCTGAAGCGCGGGCGTTTGCATCACCATATGCAAGCATGTCACCACATCTGGATACCCTTCAATATGTGCATCCAAACACACCATCATCGATTTAACGACGTCTTCTTCTAGCGTTTTTTGTAACAGGCCATTCACAAGTGAGCGTACCAATGATTCCAGTTGGGGTTGATCCACCTGGGGCAGCGCTTTCCAGTCATTCAATTTATCCAGTTTTAACAAAGGATGTAGGCTAAAAGACGCCTCAAAGCGTTGTAAATCATACCGGTGCCGCGCATCTTCATCTGCTGGACGCATTTTATCTAAAAAGGCTTGTTTTAATTGACTGATTGCATAAGTAAAACAATTCTGTTCATTGGTGGAATAAGTTAATTTATTAGCAATGACGCTATCGCATAATGCTTTAAAAAAAATAACCCACTGCTGACCGTAACTCTCCACGTCATCCTGAGCGATAGCGAAGGATCTCTTACAAATTGGCGCATTGCTAGCTGGAGGAGATCCTTCGCTATCGCTCAGGATGACGTGTGTCTGATCTTGATAGAAAGGAAACAACTCAAGAAGCTGAATGCCCGCCTCAAGCTGGCCTCCTCTTTCATAGTAATTTAATACAATCTGCATCAGCTGTTTAAATTCAACCGTTTTTAACTTAGATTGATGCGTATGAAGACTGACCATCAAGGTCCGCAACTGATCGTAACGCCCCTGAAACTGTTTTAACGACGCATGCAAGGGCAGTGTAACATCCATGTTTCCCAGATAATGTTGAACCAATTGAACATCAAACGTATCAACCTCATCGGGTAAGGCCAGTAGCATCACCATTTTTTTTAATGACTGCCCTAACCACTGCTCAATCAATGGGCTGAAAATGAGCGCGCACGACTCAGTCGGTTGACGCCACCATGATAGATCGCGCTCTAATTGTTCTTTGTATGCCGAAAACTGCTTCTTTTGTTCAGGTTCACTCAGTTTTTCTTTGCTGTCTTTATCTATTATTTTTTCACTTAATTCTTTTCGCTTCTGTGCATCCGCACACATCACCGATTCATGGATAATCTTAGCTAAATCATAAGAAGGCCCCATGAGAATTTGATAAAATTTCAACCACTCCCGCTCGCAGCTTGCCATCAATACATAGCAACGGTCTACATCATCGCCTGTGACCAACAGCATATCCCAATAAGCACGCATAAAAGGCACGGCCAACTCAAGCAGCGTAGACAACTGATTGCCTTTTAATAAGGCAATGACAACAGCAAACGTGTGCTGTAAGTGACTGTCTTTAAATCTTTTTTGTGTTTTAATGAGCAAGTCCAATAGTGATTTTTTATGCATGGGATGCTGTATCACCTGCTCCATAGCCTTTACACAAGCATTTAAATGAACCAACCCCTCCTCAAAGCGCTCTTGGGTAAACGTGATGTTGGTAGTTTCATACCACTTCATCACTGCAAAGACGGATTCTAGCGTCGGCTTTAACCACAGAAAAAAATCCTTTTTTTGCGGTAATGAAAGAAACCATTCAGCGCAACATCGAAATAAACGAGAAAAATCGGGTGGCGAATTGTGCTGCTCTTCTGGAAAAAGATAGTTCAGTGACTTCATCACAGTACGATCAATTAAAGGCAGATACGTAAAAGCAGATACAGCGAGTTTCAGCGCGCCCCAGAGTTTACCATCCGCTATCTTATTGAGCCGGACAAAGATGGTATTAATCGTGGGTTCTAAAATAGATAAGTCATAGGGGTTCTCAGAAAAAAGACGGATCAATTCAGATCCCTTTTCAAATATAAATTCGTACTGCTCTTTAAAGAGATCAATTAAAATCTCTTGAATTTTACTTTTCTCTTTGATGGCTTCAAGACGGACTTTCGTTAATTCTATCGAGGTTTGAAACAACATCGGTAAAATAGGACGCCATGTTTTAAGCACCACTTGCCCCTCTTTAAGGCGGTTAATGCTTTTCGATATATTATTTTTGATTAAAAAATGAATGCCCTCGTTGTCTAGGATAGCAGCTTGACTCATCTCATCGGGCTCAGATAAGACCAATTCTTTTGGCAATGCTTTGCTAAAGGCTTGCTCTATGGGCTGATCAATACTCAACTCTTTAACTAAATCATCAAAAATAGCCGTATTAAACAAGCTGTTTGTGCGTGATAAATCAAGATGCGTTAAACGGTGTAAAATGGCTCGTCGTTGTGTGGGTTTATGTTCTAGGCACGTCATCAAGTTCGTGATGTCATCACCAGCCTCTGCTGCAACTGCCAGTACGTCATCCCGAGCGCCGCGAGGGATCTCCTGGGGTTGGCTCAATGCCATCTGACTAGAGATCCCTCGCGGCGATCGGGATGACGTAGGTTGCGAGAAAAATATCATGAGTTTAATGCATAAAGTGGACTCATCCACAGACCATGCACCACAAAAAGCGCTCAGTTGCTGTCGTAATGCCATCCATTGAGGCCATGAAAACGCAGCACTTTCAGGATGTTGTTCATCCCACTCTTGTCTAGATTGAATCGCTTCAAATAAAGGCAAGGTCTCTTGACCGTGTTCTACAAAAAGAGAGAGGAATGTATCTATCTGATTGGAGATCCCTCGCTGCGCTCGGGATGACGTAGGGACCGCCTGGGATGACGTAGGGACCGCCTGGGATGACGCGTTGAGTAAAGGGTTACCGTCATTATCTACATCGCTAGATCCGGTAGACACGCCGCAAGATAACAAGGATTGAGAAATCAGTACCCACAACGATAATCCTCGCGTTAGTTCTGCTAAAATCAATCGCCCTGCAACTGCTGCTGCTTCCAGCTGTAATAAATAAACAGCAACACGCTCAAGCACCTCAGTGAGGTCATAACCATGCCGCGTCAAATGAGAAAACGCTCTGAGTGCGTGTTTAATACTGTCTTCAAATGGCTCCGCTGAAACAAAGGCCCTTTTCCCTGTTGTCAAACAGAGTAATAAAACTTGCAGGGGACGACCCTTTTCGAGCGGAATTTCATGCTCCTTCATCCATTCGACAAGGGTGTCTTTCATGAGGAGATAATCTTCCCAACTCCCCGCACGCCACTGATGCATCCCGATATAGCGGCTAAAATAAACATCATATTCATCAGACGTTAGCCATGAAGATAAGCGCTCCACCCGATAATCGCCCTTAAAATTGGGTTTAAGATGCACTTGCATGGCACCTGCCAAAAGACGATATTGCTGTTGATAAGACGCATAATAAGCCCCCCACTGATCAAAGCGCAGTGTGGTTAATACTTTAAATTGCTCCTCAGGAAACGCCGCCCGTTGCAATATCAATAACGCACGATTCCAGGTGTTTTTTAAGGGCTGAGTCGGGAAAAAATATTGTGGATGACCCCAGGGGAGTTTCGTGCGCCCCATGATAGATTGCGCCTCTCCCAAAAAATACTGATACGCCCTCACTTCGGTTTTAAAATCAGGCTGCTTTAAATAAACCAGTGTAGATTGTGTTTTCAATCCATGCCACCACCAACGCAAGTCTTCATGACCTAACTGACTAAATCCGTCAAACACCGCAATCGTATCAAGTTGCAAAAAGTGCGAATAACTTTCTGGCGTCAGCAAAAATACCGAGCGAAATAAGGTGAGCGCATCTTGATCGGCCATATCAATCAAGGTCTCAAATTGTGTCAATAAAACCACGACACCCGTCACCCCATGCGTCAATAAAGCATGTACCAACCCAACCCTATCCTGTTGAATGAGGGCGTCTGAGACTTGTTTTAGTTTTTTATCACAATACCTCACAATCTCTGGCGCGATCTTGTCATCTAGCAACGATATAAAATAAGACAAAGCCTTGAAAATCTGTTCATCCGTAGCGTCTGGATTACACAATTGATCATAGTGGGAATAGACGTCCTCTGTTAATGATTCTTGTATCGGACCCTTTTTAAACACCCGTAGTTTTAGGATGTGAGCGGGCATGTTGTCTTCCTCCACGCCATCCCTACTGTCATGCTCGTTTGGCATTTGACACCTAATGGTCAATGGATTGACGGGGACATCTCGATATTGCTTTCCGTTGATGGGGTCAAAACAGAGGACCCAAGTGGCGTCAGGATGCCGCACCCAGAAAAAGCCTTCTGGTAAATGATGTGCGACGACTCCACCCATAAACTCAGGGAAATGTGACAATATCATTTTCATCGCATCTAATTGAACAGCGTGAACCATGGGGGCCGTGAATTGCATCCGGTCAAGTGTGATTGCGTCTTTTATCCCAACCAACTCCTCCCACGCGTCAAGCACTGAACAATGCTCTGAATAGGGCAAACTCTCCCAAAATCCACCTAATTTGTCTTCAATGGTCGCTGCCGTAATCAACTCACTTAAATCAGCCTCTGCTGTATAAGACACCGCATCAGCCGACAACAACAAGGGCTTTGGTTCAGTCCGCTTTGCTTGAACCGCCATTTGTTGTTGCTGTTGCTGCTGTTGTTGATGCTGAAAATTAATATGTGATTGTCCCCGGCCCGAGCCTCTCACTAAATTCACTTTGGCACGTCGTAAACGCGTGGGTTGCGCGGTTAGCTCAACCACCCGAGGTAAAAGCCGTAACTCATTGAGTCGTTGAGATTGTACAAAATAAGAATAGCTTGCCACTTCACGAATAAACGGCGTTATTGCGAGACCAAGTATCTCGATATCAAACGCGAGTCGTCTTTCTTGTGATAACAGAAAAGGGAATAACGGCTTTATCTCTTCATCACTCACGCCATCACAAGATAACTTGAGTTTCATCCTCAACTGAGCAGCGTCACCTGATTGTTCAAGATGAATCAAATAAACAAGCAAAGCGTCCAAAGAGTCAAACGTAACGGATTGAGCGTGGTCTGTCAGTATGAAAAGCATAATGATATTGACCTCAAGTCGTCGATTTATGTATTAAATAAACATAAGATGCGCTTTATATTAACATACAAGCAGGGTAAAAACAATTGATAACAGGAGGAAAACCGTCAGGAGGAAAACCGTCCCTAAAATTTTTATACGCTCGAATACCCCCTCCCCCGCGCTCAGCATATAAGTTTTACAAGCGTTTCGTGCGCGGGAGAGGGAACAGATCGGCGCGAAAAAAAATTCGCGGGAAAGGGTTGGAGAGAGGGCTAACGATAGTAGCGTAGAGTTACCGGTGGACACGTCGCCCTTCAGTTCGCAGTATCCTGCAAACTCAATGCGGGGCTCCTTTGTCCACCCTACAAGATTGGCGCTCCACCCATCACCATGCAATCACGGCAACAGCCGATCTAACCACTTCGGTAAATACCAATTCCATTGTTTAACCAATGCCATGGTCGCAGGAACGAGAAACGATCGAATGATAAAGGCGTCAACAAAAATGGCAATGGCAATTCCCAGACCAAATTCTTTCACCATCAAGACATCGGCCGTCATAAATGAGCCACATAAAATAATCACAATAATGGCTGCGCTGGTAATGATTTTGCAGCTTTTTTCAATGCCAAATACAATGCTTTTATCATTGTCATGCGTGGTGTCATAACACTCTTTAATGCGCGTTAATAAAAACACCTCGTAATCCATAGAAAACCCAAATAATGCACAAAAAATAATAATCAACAGGGTAATATCTAACATGCCTTGCGGATTAAAATGCAAATAATGATGAAAATGCCCCTCTTGAAACACAAAAACCAATACCCCATAGCTGGCGCACAGGCTTAACATATTCATCAAGATAGCTTTAAAGGGTAAAAACACCGAACGCAATAACACCAATAAAACACAATACGTTAAGATCGTCACCCAGACGACCGCATAAGGGAACATCTGCGCAATACTCGCCAATACATCCGCATTATTCACCGGCTCCCCTGTTAAGCGCAGCGTTAACCCTTTCCCCGGATTCATCTGACGTAATTGCGCTATTAGTGCCAAGGTTTTGGGTGAATTACTCTCATAGCGGCTCACGACGCTCATCACGGTAAAGTGTCGTGTGGTACTGGTTTTTAATAACTGGCGAACATCAGGCGTCATCTGGCGTTTTGGCAAATGATACAACGATTGATATTGTGATTTTTTTAAATCAGACGTCAAGGTGACAATGCTATTCACTTCTTCAACCCGTGGGTTACGTTGCAGACGCTCTGCAAAATCATAGAGCTTGGCAATATTATTTTTTGACAAAATAGGCTCATGCGCTGATTTAACCACAATCAAAATAGGCGTGAGTTCGTTTTCATTAAATTTTGTCTGATAGGTATGTAAAAACCGATACCCTTCGGTATGGCTAGGTAAAATATGCAAATCTGATAATCCAAAGCGCACATACAGAAATGGATAACCAAAACAGAGGAGCACTATCAATGTAACAAAGAAAAATATCAAGGGATGATGAATCACATGAGACGCCAAATTACGCCAGATTTGTGCTATTTTAGGTCTTGTCTTTCGAACCCTCTCAACAGGACGCCGTCGAATGGATAAGTAATTAATGCCATCTTTTAAAACAGCTAAAGTGGCCGGCAACAAGGTCAGTGCAACAGCCACTGCCACAAACACCGCAACTAACCCACCCACTCCGATAGAAAATAAAATATTAATCGGAAAAAATAAAAGCGCGCTTAAACTAATAAACACCGCTAACCCGCTAAAAAATACCGCACGCCCCGCGGTTGCCAATGTTGTCGCAATCATATCAGCCATACAATTATTTTTGTTCCGTAGTTCATCTCGAAAACGATAAATGATGAACAATGAATAATCTAGACTCAGACAAAGCCCCAGCAATAACGCAATGTTTAACGTAAAAATCGATAACGAAAACGCATGTCCTAAAAAATACAAGGTCGTTAAAATAATAAGCGCGCACCCGCCTCCTAAAACAATCGGTACTAAAGCGGCAATCAAGGTTCCAAAAATCAAGACCATCGTAATAATGGAGGCAGGCGCTGCTACAACATCGGATTTATATAAATCAACTTGTGTTTGCTGATTTACATTTTCAATAAAAACAGCCTCCCCCCCTAAACGCATACTCATCTCAGCAGGTTTTTTGATTACGGCTTTAAATTGTTTTAAAAGCTGAGGGCTCAATAAAGTATTGTCTTTAAATAAAACAGCCACATAAGCGGTATGCTTATCTTTTGAGATTTGCTTAGGATTAGCATCTGGAAAAACAATTTCATGTTTCATTGGAAAATGTTGCAAACCCTGCACGGATGTTTTGAGTTTATCGATAAACGCAGGCTCTGTCGCAAGCAACTGTTTGCTATGATAAATAAGAATAAATCTGTTTTTATTGTACCCTAAATGTTGATTTAAATACGCATCCGTCTCGGCACTTTCTGAGCCGTCGACAACAAACCCTGTCGATTGGAACGGCGCAATAATGTTTGAAAGAAAGGGCATACAACTGAATATAAGGATTGTCCATATGCAGATAATCAACCATCTCAATCGATAAACCGCTTCCCCAAATCGAAAAAATAGTTGTAATCTCACTCAACCTCCAGTATTAAATGAATCGTATCACTCTATACTATAACCATCGCCTCCTCGACGCAAACCATAGGTTGGGCCTTGGCCCAACAACATCTTCATCAACCCAACTCTTTCCTAGACACAGACCTCAAAACCCAATCTAACATCCGCACACTCAAGACCCGTTTAAGAACTGAAAAAAGATGCGCCGGAAACGTCACCGGGTATTTTGCTTTGGGGTGGTCTGATTCAATCGCATGAATAAATTTCTTAATCACCGCATCAGGTTGGCAAGTAAATACAGATTTATTTTTACTTTGACGATAGACGCCCAACATGCGTTGATATTGCGCTTTAAAGTAACTGTTTTCGACATTAACGTTCTGTAACACACTATCAACACTGCTGTCTCTGAATCGACTAGCAATCGGGCCAGGCTCGACGCAAATCACAAAAATGCCTGACGTATGGAGTTCAAGACGCAAGGTATCACTTAACCCTTCTACCGCATATTTTGATGCATTATAAGCGCCCCGAAAGGGCATGCTAATGATCCCCAACACCGAGCTTACGTTAATAATACGTCCTTGACCCTGCCTACGCATGATCGGGATAGCAAGACGGGTAAGATCCATTAATCCGAATACATTGGTTTCAAATTGTCGCCTGAGGGTTGCGCGGTCAAGATCTTCTAGCGCCCCTGCTTGACCATAACCTGCATTATTAATCAACACGTCCAGGTGACCTTCGCTCATCTCCAACATGGCATTAAAAGCAGCATCAATCGACAAGGTGTCATCCATATCCATTTGTACGGCTTTAAGCCCCAAATCGATAAGTTTTTGTACATCATCGGATTTACGGCAAGCCGCAATCACTTTGTGACCCCGATGCGTGAGTGCAAGCGCTGCATCATGACCAATTCCACTAGAGCACCCTGTGATAAAAATGGTTTTTGATTGCATTGTCTTTCTAACCCCTCATCGATATGATCATGTTTATACCCAACGCTAACAAGGATTTACTATGAAGCACGCCCTCCTCCTCATCAGTCTCTTTTTGAGTCCAACCCTCATTGCCGCCTTGATTCCATCGGCCTCAAAACAATCTCATATTTTGTTGGTTAATCCTCAAAGAAACATCGGTAACCCCATTAAGCCGAGTATGCCGTTAGCCCCTCAAAGGATATTGCATAATTATCAGCCACCTCATATTCAATCATCCACTCGTCATCCTGAGCGCTAACGGATGACCTGAGGTATGACTATTCAGCTTCAGTGATTTCATGAATAATCACTGCTTCAAGTGGCACATCTGCATGTCCCTTTTTTTGCCCGGTCTGCATTTTAACAATGGCATCCACCACATCCATGCCTTCCACCACTTCTGCAAATACACAATAACCAGCGCCCTTCACAGAGTCATCGGTATGATTTAAAAAAGTGTTATCGACAACGTTGATGAAAAATTGCGCAGTCGCTGAATGAGGATCCATCGTGCGTGCCATGGCAACCGTGCCACGTTTATTTTCTTTGCCCAAAGCGGCTTCACTTTTAATCGGTGGCTGTGTATCTTTTGAGTCCATGTTTTCGGTAAACCCACCCCCTTGAATCATAAACCCCTTAATCACTCGATGAAAAATGGTATTATTATAAAACCCACTCCGTACATAATTTAAAAAATTATCCACCGTGATGGGCGTGTTTTCCGAGTGTAATTTGAGTTTAATGTCACCCTTCGATGTTTTAATTAAAGTCATTGTGGCTCCTTCTTGTCATTGCACGTGTTTTTCGTTAAGAAGCGCGCACTTTAACACAAACATTGGATTGTTGACATTCATCTGGTGGCCCCTTAGCATCGTTAAGTTTGATAGAAGACTGTACTGTGGAGTTTAAGATGACCATTAATCGGCTAAAAACGCTCGTTCAAAACGATCTTGACGCCATCAACAACCGTTTATTGCAGATCGTTGAAATGGAGAGTGGTCTTGCCAACGAACTGAGTCAACACATCATGAGTGCGGGCGGCAAGCGCATGCGCCCTCTGATTGTTCTATTATCTAGCCAAGCCTGTGGCTATCAAGGCTCATTACATATTCCTGTTGCAACATTGATTGAATGTTTTCATGTTGCAACGTTACTTCACGACGATGTCGTTGATGAGTCGACATTACGACGCGGCAAAGAAACCGCAAATAGCATCTGGGGAAGTAAAGCCAGTATTTTAGTAGGTGATTTATTATTAACCATAGTCCTCGACCAACTCTTACAGCTGGGCCATGCAAAAGTACAGCAAGTGCTTTCAAAAACAGTACATGACATTACTCAGGGTGAATTAAAACAACTCGCCAATCGCCATAATATTAATCTATCTTATGAAGACTACTTAGACATCATTCGGTCTAAAACAGCGCTATTATTTGCGCTCTCCGCCTCAATAGGCCCCATTTTACAAGGATCAGAAGCTTTAGAAGACGCGTTTTACCAATATGGACTCCATCTCGGCAATGCATTTCAACTCATCGATGACACCCTCGACTATTGCTCAGACGCACAAACCATGGGAAAAAACAGCGGCGATGACTTGGCAGACGGCAAATTAACTTTACCCGTGCTTCATGTCTTACACCATGGCAATGACCTACAAAAAAAACTGATCATGGATAGTTTCGAATCAGGCTCTCACAGCCATTTTGTAGAAATCCTAAGCGCCATCGAAGCAACCGGCGCCATTGAATACACAAGAGCCGCCGCCAATCGAGAAAAAAACTTAGCCATTCAAGCCCTCGATCCGGTCCCCGACTCCCAATATAAAACGGCCCTTATTGATTTAGCCACGTTTGCATTAGAGAGAAATAGTTAGTACTCGATACAATCCGAGCCGCGACCGTTAGGGAGCGGAAGTTTTAACAGTTCCGCTCCCTAACGGTCGCGGCTCGGTTAGATCGAGAAAAAAGTTAAAAATCGCGTTAGTTAATACTCGGAGTGTAGCTCAGCCTGGTAGAGCACTGCCTTCGGGAGGCAGGGGTCGCGAGTTCGAATCCCGCCACTCCGACCAATACCAGAAAGCTTAAATGAGAGTTTTTAAGGATATAATCGCAGTATGGATGATTAGCGGCATTCTATGCTTGTAGCTGCGGGTCGAATAATTAAATAGTTAATGCCATAACTTGATATTTATCCATCTTGATATAAAATTATATCCGACTTTAGCCAATTTTCATCACTATACCCTAGATTCCGTTCGCCCTGAGGAGGCGCGCTTTCGATCTTAGTCGTTATGCACTGAAGCTCAACGCGCCGTCTCGAAGGGTTAGCTCTGTACAACCTGTTAACACAGTATTCATAGCGGTGATTTGGACACTCGATTGAAATTTTATAATCAATAATAGGGGTATTTTATGTTAGATCCTATTACATAATGGGTAATCTTTGTATAAAATAAAATGCAAAGCCACAAACCTTTTCGCTGCGAAAAATCCGAGCCGCATGCGTCAGCAAGCGGTCATGAACCAGTAACAACCTGACCCCAGGCCATTAAAAAACAACCTCTACAATGAGAGCAATGACTCCCAACGGCGGCGATTATGGGTAGGATCTCAATCATTTTCATTAAGTAATCTCAAAATCTGTCCTGTCAGATAAAATGGGATTGATATTAAGGTATAACTGATTTCTTTCCCCATACGATTTTTTACAGTGATAGGTGTTTTACTGGGTAAATCTGCATTGATGCGTGCAGCTAATTGATATTTTTTTAACTCCATAAATATATGCAAAGATTTTAAACTACCTGTACTTCCTGCTTTGACTTCAATGGGGATTACTTGATTACCATGTTGCATCAAGTAATCAATTTCAGCACTATAGCCAGGTTCATCGCGCAGCCAATAAAATAAAGTGGGTTCTATATAAAATGGGTTAATGGTTCTGAGTAACTGTCCCACAACTTGCTCCCCTAAGCCGCCTTTATTGATGAGGAATAAATCATGCGGCGATTGAACTTGTGCAAAATTTACTCCTAACGATGCGCTACATAAACCAACATCTAAAAAAATTGATTTAAAACTTCTTTCTTTTATTTCAGAAGCTAAGGGGATGCCATTCCCAGGGCAGGCAGAAATACGATGACAGACGCGCGCACGACACAATAGTTCTAAACTTTGTTTGATACTGTGTGATTGCGCTTGTGCATTAACACGACTGAATACAAATTTCTTTCCTAAGAGTTTAGGGACGGCGTTAAATGTTTCATAAAGCTTTTCAAGAGGAAGGCGTCCGCGATATTTTGCAAAATCATCGCGATAGGTTGCCAGTACGTCGTGCTGTATTGTTGCAACTTCATTTAATGATTTTGTGGTTACCCAACATGCAACAGCGGCGGGCAACCCCCCCACGGTAATATACTCTCTAAATAATGATGAACAATCATCGTGAATAGATTGTGGAACGGGTTCTTCAAAATTAACGGTCTGCAAATAATCATGTAATCCTTTTTTATGATGTGCCAATAAAAACTCTTCAAATGATAAGGGTTCTAAATGCATATAAGTAATGCGACCTACTGGCATGCTAAACGTGTGATCATGTAATAAAAACTCCAAGAGTGAGCCTGCTGCGATTACAGGTAGCACCGCAAAGTCTTCTGCAAACCAACGAAGCTTACTAAATACAAAGGGTACTGCTTGTATTTCATCTAAAAATAATAGACTTTTTTGGGGATCAATAGGATGATTTAACGCGCTTTCTAATTCTAATAAAATTTGTTGAGGATCATTGCTTTTGAAAAGATCGGCACGATCGGGGCGTTTTTCAAAATTGATTTCAATTAAGGTCAGCCCCGCTTTTTCTGCAAATTCACGAACTAACCATGTCTTCCCTACCTGACGCGCGCCTCGAATGACCAGGGGCTTGCGCTCCTTCCGTGTCATCCAGGTTGTAAGATATGCCATTGCATTTCTATACATGATCACTACCTCGTGAATGATATTATCAATTTATACCCAATGTTAATGAGTATATCACAAATATATAATGATCCATTTGCTAAGTCAATAAAACAGATACCTGTTTTCTGCTGCAGATCGATAAAATATATGTCTGTTTAATGCACTTAGTCATTATTTCTCCTAATTCTGCGGTTTTTTAAGTTAATTAGAACTGATATAAGCACGGTTTTTTGGACGAAAAATCACGCAGTATGAATGATTAGCATCATTCCATGCTTGTAGCTGCGGGTCAAATAATTAAATAGTTAATGCCATAAGTTGATATTTATCCATCTTGATATAAAATTATATTACAATGTGTTATATAATTTTTCTAATCAAGGTGTCCTATGCCTACAAAATCTGAATTGACTAGCTTAGAAACAGTGATCAATCGACTGATTCGCTATGTAAAAAGAAGCAATAAGTATAAGGACGACAGTGCATTGATAAACGCCCTCACGCCATCAGAGGAAAAGCTTTTCATTGCTGAGGGAAAAACGCTTGAACATTTATTTGATGATTATCTTGCAAAGCATCTTTCGATGACGGAAATAGAAATGAAGACCCTCTGCAAGGATTTCATGCGGTCTTCAGGGGGTACCCTTGAGCCATTACCACCTGAAGTGATGGGTGTGGTTGCAGATTATCTACCTGCTAAAGACGAAGGGAGACTATCCGTAACTCCCAACCACGTCATCCCGAGCGCAGCGAGGGATCTCCTGTCGGATGGCAGGCATAAAATAAAAATTGCGATTTACATGTATTTTATAATAAATTCATTGAAATTTATTATAAAAATAACTAAAATAATGTTAATTTTTAAAATTATATGGAAATCTCATCATGCCTGGTTTAACGGATGCTCGCAGTATTAAAAATTTTCTTGAAATCCCCTACGAGAAACTTGAAGTTCTCAATCTTGAAGCCAAAGAGCGAGCGTTAAACCATCTACCTGAGCTAGAGCTCAAAACATATTATATTAATTATTTGCAAAAAGAAGAAAAACTCAAAGCGGTTATTCTATGTTTCACTGACATTGAAGGTCGTTTTCATATGCTAGATTATGATAAAAAATTCTTGTTGAAAAGTTATGATAACTTGACGTTTGATGGCTCGTCCGTGAGGGGTTATAGCCAAGTAGATTGTTCAGATCTCCGTCTTGAACCAGATTGGGGCTCATTTCGTTGGCTGCCTTGTGATATTTTTGGACCAGGAAAAGTCATTATTTTTGGTTCGATTAGAGACAAAAACGGCGATCTTTACATCTCTGACATGCGTTCACAACTGAAACTTTATACAGAAAAATTGCGCAAAGAAAAATCGTTGATTTCGAATATTGCGGTAGAGTGTGAAGGCTTTTTGCTTGATTGCTTAAATGCGGAACAAAATTATGATCCCAAAAAAGGGTTTACCATGGTCTCTAGCGGAGGCTATTACAATGCGCTACCTAAAGATAGACTCAAGCTTTTTATGGATGAATTTGCTGAAGCAAAGCGTGCCATGGGGTTTGAGAATGAAAAAGATCACCCCGAAGTTGCGCCATCACAGTTTGAGCTGAATTATAAATACACCGATGCTTTGCTCGCCGCAGATCAAGTTCAACTTTACAAACTGTTGGCTCGTCAAATCGCAGCAAACTCTGATATGACAGCGTGTTTTTTACCTAAACCCATCACTGGCATCAATGGTAGCGGCATGCACTGTAATATTTCACTCTCAAAAAATGATAAAAATATGTTTCATGACGCCACGGGAGTGGATGGTATTTCAACGCAAGCATGGGAGTTCGTCGAGCGCATCCTCTATAGTGCAAACGATTTAAGCTTGATTCTTAACCCCAGTGTGAATGCATATAGACGTCTCGACCCGCACTATGAAGCACCTAATCAGATTAAATCTTCAGCAAATGATCGCACCTCGATGATACGGATCCCGCTTGGTAATGAACATTCAGCACGGATAGAAGTGAGATCAGTGGCCCCCGATGCAAATCCTTATCTGACTTTTTATACCTTGCTACGAACAGGTTTAGAAGGACCAGCTGAAGCAAATGACGGCCAAAAACGCGCGCGCACTCGGGTGTTGCCAAACAACATTCAAGATGCCATTAAGCATTTTAAAACATCAGAATTAATAAGCAAAATGTTAGGCGATGAAACCAAAGACAAATATGTTGAGCGTAAACTGGCTTCAGCCAATCGCTGTCCCAAGGAGCTTGGTTCATTGATTAAAGCTGAAGAAGTGCTTTTTCATCATGAAGTCACAAATCAGTATCTTTGGTCACGATTTTAGGTTCTGGAGTTTGGAAAAACCGCGATCTAATACGAGCCCGAGTCTGTGGGCGTGACCGGGCTCGTATTAGATCCCTGGCTTCTCACTTGCGAATTATCCGTATTTTACATATAATTAGTATTATATGTAAAATACGGGGCATAGCATGAAAGCGCACAATACGATTACGGCAACATCTTTCGCAAGAAATATTGCCGCTGTTATCGATAAAGTCAGATTTTCTGGTAAAAGTATCGATATTACTAAAGGTTCACAAACCATCGTCACGCTTGTCCCCCCACTCAAAATGGGCTTGCCCATCAATCAACTGGAACAATTATTTAAAGAGCTCCCCCATCTTGGCGTCGATGAAGCATCCAGCATGGCTCATGATTTAGAGCAACTACGTCGCCAAGCGAATATCGTGGAGGATCCATGGGAATAATTGTCGATACCAATGTGTTAATTGATATTGAAAGTGGTCGATTAAATATCAACGCAATAAACCGGTTTTCACACTATGGAGAAGCCTATATCTCCGTCATTACGGTCTCTGAATTACTCACAGGCGTCCATCTTGCAAAAACACCGGATGAGCGGATTAGACGTTCCGTCTTTGTTGAGGGCATTATTTCAAATATTACATCACTCAATCTCAGTGAACGAGTTGCCCGCACCTATGCTGAATTATATGCCCTTGCTCTTCAGTCTAAAAAAAACATCAATAGAAATACTCATGATTTACAAATTGCAGCGACAGCCATTCACCATGGATACGCTGTACTCACCAGTAATGATGCTGATTTTAAAAAAATTCCGGGACTACGGGTTGAGCGCCCTTAATTGATAAAACTGGTTTCATCCTATTACTCGTACATGTTTTATTTAGTGACATATTGTATCATATTTTTCGTTTTTTAATTGCTTTCTCATTGAGTATTCGAATCATTTCTTTAGCAATGCGCTCACGAAAGTCAGGTTTTAAAATAGCTGAAATGACGACATAGGGAATATTCTGGCTATCGCTGCGAATAAAACAAACATCAAAAAATGAATTAATTTTTAATACATCATAAGGAACCAGTTCAAGTTTTTTTATTTTAAACCCCAAAAAGCTACGCTCTTTAAGTTTATTGCCTGCTATAAAATTATTTTGTGCATTGATATTAATTAAAAACTTATGGCTTTTCCCCAATGGACTTAACTGAGCACAGAGGTTAAGCAAGTTCGGATTTAATATTGGCGTGCGCACTATTTTTGTATAGATATAGATTAATAGTTTAACTAGGCAGCGCCTAACAAATGTTGTTTTTTGATGCAGGTCGTTTAAGCAGGCGAGTTTTACCACGCTTGCACAAGATTGATAAAGGAGAGTATCCATGCCCGACTGATGTATTTGTTTTGATAAAGTGATGATCGTTGATTTTTTGTTTATCTCAACCTTAATGGGATCAATCCTAAGAAAGCAACCCATCGTCTGATCATAAGACACTTGTTCGCGGGTTGATTTTACTCTATTCATAACAATAGGCTTACTTTCATCATGGAAATCACCGCAACAATTGAGCAACGCTAAAGCTAGGGCTGCACATAATCCATCATTAATGGTGACATGATTTTTAACGCAACATTGTTGTAGATGATTCAATGCTTGTTCTGGAATTTCTACATACGTTGAATAAGAAAAACCTTGAGACGCCATATCTTCAACAATGGTCTCTGGAGGAAAGGTAAATAAACAAGCATCTTTTAAGTAGGTCTTCCAAAACATCATATCTCTATCTAGATAGGCTTGAGAATAAGAGGCTTCATCACCTAAATAGTCTCTATAACACGCATCTGCATTCACCGGTTCAATTTTGGATTGGCGATGATAGAGAAGATAAAACATAGATAACTCTGATTGCAATATATCAAGAGAAACCTCATCAGAAATAATATGAGGCATACAAAATTGTAATTCAGTGATGTCATCCAACATGTAAAATAATCGAACTAAAAGTAAAGGCGCATGGTTATCCCAGGGATAATAGTAGAACAGTTCATTCAATGAGGCTTCTAGCACGACCTCACTTTCCTTGTCAGACAAAGATTCAATATTTTTTTCAATTATTTTAAAAGGCAGATCGTGTTGTACCTTTTGTGCAGGACGGAATTTTAATACACGGTAAGATAAGCACTCATGTTTTTTTAACACCGCTTTAAAAGCAGCCTGTAATGCGATGATATCGAGATGACCTTGCACGCGTTTTCGTGTCACCACATTTAATTTTTTAACCTGAGGCTCAAATAGGGTTGATATCCAAATTAAAAATTGAAAATGACTTAATGGCAATAATAAGGCGCTATCATTTAAGGCTTGAGTTGAGGGTCGTTTTTTTTCACTTGCCGCATTCACAATAGGGATTAATGCTTTAATCGTCAGTGCATGATAAAAATCATTTAAAGAAATATCTTTATTTAACACATTGTTTATTGTAGAAACAATGCGCGCCGCCGATAGTGAGTGCCCCCCTAATTCATAAAAATGATCATCAACGCCAATAGATTTGATACCGAGCTCCTCCGACCAAATGGAGGCAAGCGTTCTTTCTAATGCGGTAGAGAGTTCTTTATCATGTGGATGATGCGTAAATTGCGGCATAGGCAGTGCTGACTTATCTAATTTGCCATTTGCAGTCAGTGGATAAGTCTTCAGTCTCACAAAAGCGGTTGGGATCATATAATCTGGAACATGCGCTTCAAGAAAATGGTGTAGTTCATGGTCATTTAGCGCTATATCCACGTCTTTGAGTGTATAATAAGCGATTAATCGCTGCTCGTGTTGTTCGTCTTCTCGAACAAGTACCGCGACTTCATCCATGGCAGGATAAGCTGCCAAATGCCTTTCAATTTCTCCGGGTTCAATTCGAAATCCTCGTAGCTTTATCTGCTCATCGATTCTCCCCAGACATTCCAGTGTGCCATCGGGTTGTCGTCGACACACATCGCCGGTTTTGTATAACCGAGCTTGAGCATCTTTGCTAAAAGGATCTTGAATAAATTGCTTCTTCGTTAACTCAGCTTGATTTAAATACCCTCTCGCCAAACAAACCCCACCAATATATAACTCGCCTATTTCTCCATCTGGCACAAGTTGATTGTCAGGACTACAAATATAGCAATCCATGTTAAGTCCAGGTTTTCCGATAGGGACAAAAACATCCAGGGCGGCGCAATTAGACGGGGTGATTTTGTATTGTGACACAGCGACAGTCGCCTCTGTTGGACCATACTCATTATACAAATGATGCTCAGGGTACATCGCAAGCCAAGAGGCGCACTGAATAACAGGTAGATTTTCTCCCCCTAAAAAAATAGTCTGCAAATGAGGGAGGTCAATGCGGTCGTTTTTGATTTCATGTAATAATAAGCTAAAATAACTGGGCGTAATTTTAATGATATTAACTTTATGCTCGTTAAGATATTGCAAGTAATGTCGACTGTTTAATTTATCTTCTTCATGACAAATCACAATCGTTAAACCCAGCATAAGGGGGACCACTGTCGTGGATACCGTCATGTCAAACACATAATTGGAAGAGAAATCCATCCGTTGTTGTGACTGGCAGTTGCAATAGTCTGAAAACCACAGACTATAATTGACGACACTTTGATGCTCAATTAAAACACCTTTAGGTTTTCCTTTAGAGCCAGAGGTATAAATAACATAAGCTAAATTCTGTGCTGTGGCGACCGAGTCAAGATTCTGAGTGGACTGTGTGTTGATTTCACTCTCAACGTTATCTAGTACAATCAATGCACCTTTGAAGTTAATAAATTTATCTTTAAAAACGGACTTTGTGATTATAACTCGTGCATTACTGTCTTGTAGCGTATCTAATAACCGCTCTTCTGGATGTGATGAATCTAAGGGTACATAAGCGCCTCCAGCCTTTAAAACACCCAAAATAGCAATGATAAGGTCGATGGAGCGCGCCATGCAAAGTGCGACCAAAACATCCGGTTTAACTCCCATTTTTTGTAAATAATGCGCGAGCTGATTTGCTTTTTGATTGAGATCCTCATAAGTCATGAACTGCCCTGAACATAATACGGCGATTCCCTCAGGAGTCCGAGTTGCTTGCGCTTCAATTCGTTGATGGATAGTGTCCAGAATGTTCATCCCTAATGATCTTGATGTTTGATGTCATCAAGATTAAATGCCATTTTGTTTTGGTGTGTGTGATTCATTGCAGCCCCTCACTTATGCCATCGATCGGTTCAAATTAGGTTAAGCAGCCTCTAGAGGTCTGTTGAATATATGGACCCTATTTAAGAGTATAGTAAAGAATCAAAGAAACAGGTAACGGACGTCAACGTGCGGGTTGGCCTCATAAAGGAAGTTATATTGACTCCATTTAGATCTTAACATAAACTACAAGACTAATAATTTAACATGGAATTAGGTATCATGTATAACAGCAATATGTTCACTCAACCCAGTATCTTGTCTAGAGAAGACTTCATCACCCAACTGCCCCTTCAAATACAAGTCCGTATACCAGGGTTACAAGCACGTTACGCACTTAGCGCAAGCCATATGGAACCTAAAGACCTCATCTATGCTGTCTTTGGCATTAGTTCAACATACGATCTCAGCGTCAAACATTTTTCAGGCGACGCTTATAAACAAGATCAAGTCCTCGTGGCGCTCATTGCAAGCTATCAAGAAAAAATGAAAGCAATCATTGACCATATTGAGGTCATCAAACAACATAATCGCGACTTAGCTGCAGCTGTCGACTTCCCTACAGCTATTTTGAGTTGCATGAAAAACAATCAAGATGATGTGGGCAAACTCACAACCATCATCGCCCAAGCGGATCTTCAGCCTCAGGGCAGCAAAAATCGAGCGTATGCCTTACGTGTTGCGGCCACGGGGGGTGCTCTTCACTGCCTTCAGTTTTTAGTAAAACACAGAACGGATACGCTGACCATGCCAGGCCCTACATCAGGCAAAATCGCGCTACATGGCGCAATCGAAAATGCACGATTTTCA
This sequence comes from Gammaproteobacteria bacterium, assembly GCA_026399205.1. Taxonomy (GTDB): domain Bacteria; phylum Pseudomonadota; class Gammaproteobacteria; order Legionellales; family Legionellaceae; genus 2-12-FULL-37-14. Next base: position 35,010 of record JAPLRL010000034.1, on the reverse strand, counting down.
TGTGTGAGTGCCTTGCTTAATGCCGCCGATGCATCGGATTATTTTATCCCAGCAGAACAGTTGTTATTCGGCACTAAACCAAATCGCCCGATTGACTTTATCAGCAAAATTCAAGATCCAACAACCCGAATGGAGATGATTGATCTCATTGACAACCTGGTCTTTTTTCAACATGCACAAGACTGCCAAAAAAGCGGGCGCCCAGAAATCAACAGCGTGCTCGAAACGTTGAGAGCTGAATTAGAACCACGACGTCATACGATGTCTGCTTAAGGATGGACCTTCGCCCGATATCCGAGCCGCGACCGTGAGGGAGCGGAACAGTTAAAACTTCCGCTCCCTCACGGTCGCGGCTCGGATGTATCGAGCGTTTCGGATGCATCAAGTGTTGTCGTATAACGATGACCCTGATAACATCAACTTGAAAAATCAGTTTTTATATTATAGAGTCCTCTTTTTTCTAGGATTCATCATGGCAAAAATCAAACATATTATTGGGCGCGAAATCTTAGACTCGAGAGGAAATCCAACCCTCGAGGCCGATGTTATTTTAGACAATGATATGCTAGCACGAGCCAGTGTCCCTTCTGGTGCTTCAACTGGTCAATATGAAGCAGTGGAATACCGAGACCATGATATGCATCGTTATGCGGGTAAAGGCGTATTAAAAGCGGTACACCATATCAATACCCTTATCGCTCCTGCCCTCATTGGACAAGCCGTCGATCAACAAGACCATATTGATGCTATGTTATGTGAATTAGATGGGACCCCCAATAAATCACACCTGGGTGCCAATGCATTACTGGCTGTCTCCTTAGCTACTGCAAGAGCGCATGCGCTCGCTAGTAACCGCCCCCTCTTTCTTTCTTTAAATACAGGCGAGCCCATGTGTTTACCTGTTCCGCTGATGAATATCATCAATGGCGGTGCGCATGCAGACAACCAGGTTGATATTCAAGAATTCATGATTGTGCCCATTGGTGCAGAGTCATTTCCGCATGCCTTACAAATGGGTGCGGAAATTTTTCATACTTTAAAATCTATTCTTAAACAACAAGGTTTAACAACCGCAGTAGGTGATGAAGGTGGCTTTGCCCCCTCTTTAGAGTCTAATCACCAGGCACTAGATTTAATTGGAGAGGCAGTGATTAAAGCCGGTTACGCACTCAACAAAGACATTGTGTTTGCGCTCGATGTCGCAGCCTCCGAGCTATTTAATGGCACCCATTATGAATTAGCCTCTAAACCCTTATCTGCTGACATGCTGATTGATTATTATCAAACCCTTATTCATCAATACCCCATTAAAAGCATTGAAGATGGCTTAGATCAATCTGATTGGGAAGGCTGGAAAACACTCACACAAAGACTAGGCCAACACGTACAACTGGTTGGAGACGATCTTTTTGTCACCCATACCCATCTCCTTGAAAAAGGCATACAACAACACACAGCCAATGCCATCCTCATTAAACCCAACCAAGTCGGGACCTTAACCGAAACCATGCAGGCCATTCATCTTGCGCAAGCGCATGGCTATGAAACCGTGATGTCGCACCGTTCTGGTGAGACCGAAGATACGTTTATTGCTGATCTTGCCGTGGCAACAGGCTGTCACCAGATTAAAACGGGTTCATTATGCCGCACCGATCGCATTGCTAAATACAATCAACTGCTAAGAATTCATGAATTATCCGCATTACCTTATGCGACAAAAAATAAAAATATGCGTATAATGTCTTAGCATCTATTCATCAGTTGAAGATAAACAATGCGCACCATGACCTTCATTTTACTGATTGTGTTAGCCGGCTTGCAATATAAGCTCTGGTTTGGTGACGGCAGTGTCCGCGACCTCATCAAATTGCAAAAAAAAGCAGAGAAACAATTCATCGCCAATCAACAATTCGATGAAAAAAATGCTGGCCTGGTAGCGGACATCAAAGAACTCAAAAATGGTCATCAAGCATTAGAAGAACAAGCTAGACAAACATTAGGCATGGTTCGAGACAATGAAGTGTATTATCAAATTATTGAGAATCGTGAGAATAAACCCCATCAATAATAAACCGAGGAACCACTATGCCCGTATCATCAATCAACGCCGGCGCCTTAAAAGAAAAAATGGAACAACCACAAGCCATGCTACTCATTGATGTCCGCGAACAACATGAATGGGATGAAGGACACATCGAGGGAGCAATTCATCTGCCTTTACAAACCGTGCCGACTCAAATTCAAACTCACGTCCCTGATATGCATACCCCCATTCATCTTTATTGCCGCGGCGGCGGACGCTCGCTACAAGCAGCAACGAAACTTTTAGAACAAGGTTATCAATCTGTATTTAACGTAGAAGGCGGCATCACAGCTTGGCAAAAGGCAGGGTTTAATGTCATTGTTTGATCGCAATCGTAGGTTGGGCCTTGGCCCAACATGCAATCTGATGTTGGGCCAAGGCCCAACCTACGACAATTCACAAAAACGCTCAAGAGACACCGCCTGACTCACCTGAACATGCTCTGCCACCCACTCATAGGTCGCTCGTTCAAATAAGGTTAACACCGATTGACTATAACGCCACATGTCGACGTCTTCTAATCCAAAACAAGGAAGTACCGCGCGCCCATGCTCGGGGTGACCACCATCAAACATCTGCAGTTGTAGTAACAGATATGCAGCAACGCTCGCTTGGCAAATCGTGAAACATGACGCATTTTCCTCTAACTTATTCACTTGTCGAACCAACCACTCATCAAATTGATTAAGGTCTGGGCGCTGTATGTCTTCAAAATAGATGACATCGACTAACGACTTCATGAGTCCATGCATCATGTGCTGCTTCAACACATGCGAACAGTTAAATTCAACCAACACACGCATAGACGACTCAAAAAAAACAATCAATGGTGATTTTGATGGCATTCCTTTAAAAAAAGCAGGATCTTTTGGCAGAAAAAATCGATCAAACTGCTCCAGTACATCGAAAACATTCATGAAGTCTACAACCGTAGGCTGCTGTGTCCACTCGAGCATATCAATCCACCGATTGCTTACTTTCATTTGCTCAAATGAAGAAGACATCGATAAGGGAGCACTCATTTTTAGGGTGGGTTTTGCATGTAAGGCTTGCTTCAATTCTGCTTGGGTTAATTCAGTATATCGTTTGGTGGCCTCTTGAAAAAAAGACATCAAGGGCAACACAGCGTCGGTCGCGTGAAATAACGTATCTGTTCTACCTTCAAACAAGACTTGCAACATAAATTGAATAAAGGCTTCTATTTGTTTTTTCTGTGTTCCTATTCGCATGCCGTCATCTAGGACAATATCTTGCAGATAACGACGCGTAAAAATCAACAAGGCGCCCTCAAAAATGATCGCGGTTGAAACTGTTTCGAGCACTTTTTCTAAAAATGCAATATCGTCTTGTACAGGCTTAGGTAACCCACTAACATCGACACAGCTGTATTGTGCCAATAAAGCAGGAATAGTCTCTGAAGCAAACCAAGAAGTCATTTCTTTTAATGCTATAAACTGCTGTACAACATAAGGCATTTATCAACTCCCTGACAACCATCCTTCCGTCATTTGTGATCTCGCGGCGCTAAAAAACCTCAGATTGTGAGCATGCGCAGTATCGTGTATAATCACTTTTCCTATCTTAACATGATTCTTCATTTCTTTTCATGAAAAAAACACCTTATCTTTGGCGAACAGGCATTTGGTCGCTGATTAGCCTTGGTTTATTTGTTTCTTTAGGAATCGGCTTCCTGCTGCTTTATCTAGATAGCCAGCTGCCGCCTATTGATTCACTCAAACAAGTCAAATTACAGGTTCCCTTAAGAATCTACACACAAGAAGGACGCCTCATCCAAGAGTATGGGGAAAAAAGACGCATTCCAGTTGCCTTCTCTGATATCCCGCAACCCTTAATTCAAGGCGTACTCGCCACCGAAGATCAACGTTATTTTGAGCATTCTGGGGTTGATTTCCTGGGTCTCGGTCGAGCCGGCATTAAAATGCTCAAGACCGGCACCAAGTCGCAAGGTGGCAGTACCATCACCATGCAGGTCGCTAGAAACTTTTTCTTATCTCGAAAAAAGACATTTCTCCGTAAAATACAAGAAATTTTACTGGCCATTAAAATTGATCGAGAGCTCAGCAAAGAAAAAATCTTAGAACTCTATCTCAATAAAATTTATCTAGGTAATCGTGCCTATGGTGTCGGGGCAGCTGCGCAAATTTATTATGGCAAAACCCTCAAAGAATTAACCATTTCTGAAATGGCCATGATTGCAGGGCTCCCACAAGCGCCATCCACGCAAAACCCAATTGCAAACCCACCTGCTGCCGAAAAAAGACGAAACCACGTATTAGAGCGCATGTTTAACGCGGGCTATCTTTCTGCCGAACAATATCAACAAGCCATCCGCGAACCCATCAAAGCCTATTATCATGGCGCTAAAATTGAAGTAGAAGCCCCTTATGTTGCAGAAATGATCCGACAATCACTGTTTCAATACTTTGGTAAATCAGCCTACACAAAAGGCTACAAGGTGTATACCTCCATTCGCGCCCCCTTACAATTAGCCGCCAATGAAACCATCTTACAACACTTAATTACCTACGATAAACGACATGGCTATCGAGGCCCCGTCACCCAAACCGATTTGCGTCATCTCAAAACCGCAGAAAAGCAACAGCACGTCCTCAACCGATACCCAGTGATTGAAACCTTTATTCCCGCATTGGTCACCAACGTTCAACCCCAGCAAATTCATGCCACAACGCGCTATGGCGACAACATCACCATCCCCTACCAAGGCTTTAAATGGGCAAGAAGAGCCTTAAGCCGGGGTTGGTATGGCCCATCAATTCACGACGCGCACCAAGTTGCCCATGAAGGCGATGTCATTTATGTGAGGCAAGATAAACAAAATTGGGAGCTCGCCCAAATTCCAGAAGCCGAAGCAGCCCTTGTCGCATTAAACCCTCAAAACGGCGGCATCGAAGCCTTGGTTGGTGGCCTTGATTTTGCAAACAGCAAATTTAATCGAGCCACTCAATCTGGGCGCCAACCAGGCTCTAGTTTTAAACCTTTTATTTATACAGCAGCCCTCTCCAAAGGCTACACGCTGGCCACCCTCATTAATGATGCTCCGCTGGTGATTTATGATCCCTCTCAACCGAACTCGATGTACCGCCCTCATAACTATAATCATACTTTTAATGGCCCGACTCGTCTAAAAGAAGGATTGGTTCTCTCTAAAAATCTGGTGTCACTGCGCATTTTAGATGACATTGGAATTGATTACGCCATTGAGTTTATTCAGCGCTTTGGTTTTCAAAAAGCTGCACTGCCTAAAGGTCTATCGCTCGCGCTCGGCAGCTTAAGTGTCAGTCCTTTAGACTTGACTAGCGCCTACGCTATTTTTGCCAATGGTGGGTTTCGTATTCAACCCTTCCTCATCAATGAAGTCACCGATAACACCGGCAAAGTATTATTAAAAGCCAAACCTACCCTTGCAACAGACACCCCAGAACAAGGCCACCCTGGTGCACCGCGTGTTTTAGCACAAGACATCAACTTCCTCATGCAAACGAGCCTTAAATCTGTCATTCAAGAAGGATCTGCCCGAAGCGCACGCATCCTCAACCGCGATGATATTGCAGGTAAAACCGGCACCACCAATGATCAAGTCGATGCCTGGTTTGCAGGCTTTCATCAAGACCTAGCGGTCACAGTCTGGGTCGGGTTTGATAATCCTCATTCGCTTCACGAATACGCAGCAGACGTCGCCCTGCCCTTATGGATTGATTTTATGAAGTCTGTACTCCCGACCTTACCTCATAAACCTTTCGAGCCACCCGCGTCTATTGCAGCCTACCCTATCAATAAAAAAACCGGCTTACTGGCAAAGTCAAACTACCCAGGCACCATCATGGAGTATTTCCAAAAAGATCATCTCCCTGAAGGACAAGAAGACACCCCACCTGCGGAAACATCCGACGCCCCCATCCCTGCGCCACAAGGTGAGATAAACGCATCAAACGAGAACTCAGCTGACCTATTTTAACTAACATCGTAACTCCCCAGCAACGTCATCCTGAGCGCGGGGAGTCGTTGTAGGGTGGGCAAAGGAGCCTAACGAAGAACTTTCAGAACGCTGGGATCTCCAAGGCGACGTGCCCACCGGTGGCTCGGAGCGGTGGTGGGCACGTCGCCTGAATGCTCGATGCTAACCGACAAGTTCACCGTTAGGCTCCTTTGTCCACCCTACAACGGCCCTGGAATATTTGTTATGATGAGATATAAACATAACAAAGGTAAGACCATGCCAACCCCCATCACACAATACGCAAATGACCTCCCGCCTAACGAAGCCGATTTATTCGTCCTAGACCCTTTTTTATTATTTGACGAAAAAGAAGGCATCAAACTCAACGGCTCAAAAGCAGATCTCGCTCAACTCTTAACCATGGCCATAGATGAGAAGCTGATCGGTCAAGATGTTGATAAAATGAAAGCCGCACATGAAGCCAACGACTGGGATAAAGTTCAACAGCTAGCACACAAAATCAAAGGCGGCGCCGTTTATATTGGAACCGTACGTCTGAAAATGGCTTGCCAATATTTAGAGCGCTATTGGAAAATAGGCGAACGTGCGCATTTAGAGCGCTTGTATCAACAAGTGTTGGTGGTGGTTGATGAAACATTGGAAGCAATAGCGGCGTGGTTGAAAACACAATAGCACCTCAATTAAAAGGTTAAAAACCATGCCTCCTCTTTCTATCGTACAAATAATTGCAGTTTGGATTATCCCAGTATTGTTTGCGATTACCATGCATGAAGCAGCCCATGCGTATATTGCTTATCGATGTGGCGATACCACAGCTAAGGCTCTAGGGCGCTTAAGTTTAAATCCACTACGTCATGTCGACTTAGTAGGTACGCTATTGATTCCACTGCTCGTTGCGACATTAAGTGGGTTCCAGTTTATTTTTGGCTGGGCTAAACCGGTCCCCATCACTTGGCATCAATTACGTCATCCCCGGCGAGACATGGCGCTGGTTGCAGCAGCTGGCCCCCTTTCAAATTTCTTGATGGCGTTTTTATGGGCCGGATGCGCCAAAGTAGGCTGGCTACTCAACCCAAATACCTCGACACTTGCTTTATTTTTATTTCTTTCAGGACAAGCAGGTCTCTCTATTAATCTCATTTTAGGCATATTAAATTTAATTCCCCTTCCGCCTTTAGATGGCAGTAAAATCCTGGCCAGTCTCCTCCCGCTTAGACTAGCAACTTATTATTTAAGGTTAGAACCTTTTGGATTTATAATTTTATTGGTCCTATTAGTTACGAATGTGTTAGGACAGTTGATTTATCCACCGATACATGGGGTCATGCAGCTTTTTTCTGGGTTGTTTAATTTACCTTTATGAGAAAGCTACTTTCCCAAGCTTTTTTTCATGCGTAGGCCCTGTATTGAAAAAAAATCAGTTAGAATTGTCTAGTGCCCACTCTCCTCTATATCATTAATCTCATCCACCAAGGGGCGCTCCAAAAGCAAGGTACAAATAAAGCGAGAGCCCTTCGCAAGCGTACTCACCACTTCAATTTCACCATTTAAATCAGCCATCAGTTCCTTCACGGTATATAACCCAAGCCCTGCCCCCGTATATTTATTATGATTTGCAGGCGAAACTCGATAAAATTTCTCATAAATTAATTGCTGTTTATCTTCATCAATCCCAATCCCCGTATCAGACACAATAATCTGAACCACCAGATGCTTGTCATCTACTTCCTTTGCCAATTTCACCTCAACATCAACCCGACCTTTTTCGGTATTATGCTAACTCGCGAGTATCCCTTATTTTATTATAGTCAATTTCTAAGGTTTTGAAGTGTTGTGGTTTCAATTGCTTTCTATTTTTAAATTTCACTGCAACGGCGTGTAGTAAATTTGGGTACTCTGGCAAGACAAATCGCTTATGTGTTTCATCCATGACGGGGTTGCGTCGACTCGGATATACCTCAAAATGACAGTTAAGTTCGGGCCATAGCGTCATCGCAGTACACTCTTCGATCAAATAATCCAAACAAAGTTGATATGCTCTCTCATAATTAAAGTATGATCCCGCTGCCACTCTTGAAACATATCTTGTTAAAAACTCATCGATAGTGATATGAAATAATTTTTTATAGACGATATCATCCTCAATAAGCTGTTTAATGATATTTTGATTTCTCTCGTATTGTTCATGTTTCAACCACATGTCCCATCGTATTATCTTACTAAGATTGTTTAATTGGCTAAAATATTTTTCATTTCGAACCAGCCATTGATTTCCTTCATCTAATGAGGTGGCCTGTAAATCTTGGGGAGATTTTATTTGATTAATCGCCATCGTGTGTCTTTGCAATGTATCATCCACAAGCATAATACATGATCGAAAGGTTGTATTAATCAGTTGAATGGTTGCTTCAAATTTTTCATCTTCATGCACCTCTTGCCCAACGCTGATCGTTAATAGACATTGAGCCTGCTTGAATTTTTCCCGATTCATCTCATCAATATATCGATATACTGCCTTAATCTTTCCCACACACGATCCAGCTAGTCAATGACCTAGAGCAATATTGTATCATAGTAATGTATAATCAATCAAAGTGAGTGGTCTGACAAGTGAGTGGTCGACAAATGGGGCATCGATAGAATGTGCAATGATGGATTGTCCGCGGGCGGTCATGTCATCAACCAACGGCCGCTCCAAAAGCAAGGTACAAATAAAGCGAGAGCCGTTCGCAAGCGTACTTGAGAGTTATAAGCTGAATAACGAGTGACGTACGTTTTTATGTACGTACGTTTTTAGATTTTAATACGATACATTTAGTCTTAGTCTATAATTAAATTAGGTCCTATCTAGGAGATGTGATGATGAAAAAACTAGACGCTGATTTACAAGCTACTATAGACGATTCTTTGCGGGATAACTTGGGCGGTGCGTTGACTGGACAAGATCGTGTGATGGACAATCGAACAACGCAAAAATTAAATCTCTTCGCTTCGCTTGGAAAGGAACCTGGGTTAAGCTGCAATCCGATCATCAATAACCAATGATATCGTCACATGAGCTTTTGATAACATGTTAACAAGCATATCAATAGTAAATTTATCAATCTTTCCTTGTATCAAATCACTGATTCTTGGTTGATAAACGCCCATCAACTTAGCAGCCGCCTTTTGTGTAAGATTATTCTCTAAAATATATTTTTCAATGGCACGCATTAATGATGATCTAATTTTTAAATTCTCTGATTCAGCTTCATCAAAGCCGAGATCATCAAAAACACTTCCTTTCGTGATATGAGCTTTCATTTTATTAACTCCTTCATCATTTAGATGGGTATTTCTCTAAATCGTTTTTTTGCCAGTTCAATGTCTTTAGAGCTGGTTTTTTCTGTTTTCTTTACAAAAGAATGTAATATGTAAATACCTTCTATACGTTGAGCCACGTAGATGACTCGATACTCATTTTCACAATGAATTCGAAGCTCTTTTACTCCTTTACCTATAGAAACCATAGGTTTCCAGTCTTGAGGCTCAATTCCGCGCTGCAATTTATCTAAATTAAAGCCAGCAACTTGCTTTGCAGGTTTTGAAAATTTAAGCAAGTCATCATAACTGCTTCCCAGCCATATTATTTCTTTCATAATTAATTATACAAAATATTATATAAAATTGCAATATCCTTTAAAGCCCATTATATGTTGTGCTGAATTACGAGGCTTTAAGACCCTGAGCGCAGACGAATCTTTCTTATGAAACAAGGTGCAGCCCAGTCATTATTTTTGGCCTTAAGCACACGACTTTATCGAAGGGTGGCAGGGGGTGGGCGTTTCAGCGCGGAGCCTGCGAGCACTGAAACGCCCACCCACTGACAGGCCCCTGAGACACCGATCTTTCTGGCCAAAAATAATGACTGGGCGGTATCATTGGCACTTTTTCTCTATGAGGCAAGCCAACCCCTTTACCAGAATGGAAAATTTTTCCTTAAGTTAATGGCAGTGGGGTTTAGCGAGGGGAGTTTCAGCAACGTAGCTTTACCCCCTCCCCAACCCTCCCCCGCGAAAGACATCTATATACTGCTCAAATTTATAGCGAGGGAGAGGGGGTATTCGAGCGCGATGAGTCTCGGTTTTTTCTCTATGTTCCGGCGCGGGGTAAGGGGTAGATCTTGCTAACTGATAAGGCTCAGAGCGATGGTGAGCTCTTGTTTTTTACATAATTAATCACAAACTGAGCGTCAACATGCGTAAATGGTTTGTTGAAATAACGCACCATTCCTGCTGCTTTCGCCTTTTCAACATACGTGTCACCGCCGTGTGCGGTGACAGCAAAAATAGGGGTGTTTTTATTGAGTTCGCTTTGTTGTTTAATGAGCGTTGTCACTTCAAATCCGTTGGGGCCGTCACCTAGGCCGACATCCATGAGAATGAAGTCATAATGGGTTTGTAGTGCTTTTTTTAGTGCTTCATGGCCGTCAGAGGCGATATCTACGGTGCAGCCTTCTTCTATCATTTCTTTTTTCAATACGAGCTGCGCGATGATCGTGTCTTCTACGATGAGAATATGCATATTTGTCCTTCAGTGTTTTATAAGCGGCTCCGAGCCACCGGTGGACACGTCGCCAGATGTTTTTTTACTAACCAGAAAGCTCATCGTTAGGCTCCTTTGTCCACCCTACAGCGACCGCACAACAACCATACAGCAACCATACAAAAATCCCATCATTCCCCTTCCTTAATGCAATGCATCTACGGGGCGCACATATTCATACCCTAAATCATGGGCTACTGCTGCGCAGGTGATCATGCCGTGATGCACATTGAGGCCATTTAAGAGATGGGGGTCGTCTAATAAAGCTAAGCGCACGCCTTTGGTGACCATGCTTAACACAAACGGGAGGGTTGCATTGTTTAATGCAAAGGTTGAGGTCTTGGGCACTGCTGCGGGCATGTTTGCCACGCAATAATGCACCATGTTTTCGACCACATAGGTGGGCTCAGCGTGGGTGGTTGGACGGCTGGTTTCAAAGCAACCGCCTTGATCAATCGCAACGTCAACCAACACCGATCCGGGTCGCATGGTTTTTAACATGTCTCGAGTCACTAATTTGGGGGCCGCAGCACCAGGGACCAACACAGCGCCGATAATTAAATCGGCCTTTGCCACGTGTTGTTCTAAGGCTGTTTTAGTTGCATAAATCGTCACTAGTTTTGAGCCAAACTGAACGTCCATCTCTTGTAGGCTGTGTAGTGAGGTATCTAACACCGTCACATTTGCTTCTAATCCAATGGCCATTCGCACCGCTTGACGCCCCACCACACCACCGCCGATGACTAACACATTTGCAGGTGCTACCCCGGGTACGCCACCTAACAACAAACCAGCGCCACCTTGTGCCATTTCAAGTGCATGAGCGCCAGCTTGAATAGATAATCGACCCGCCACTTGCGACATGGGCATAAGAAGGGGTAAACCACCGCCTGGTTGAGTCACGGTTTCATAAGCAATGGCCGTTACGCCAGATTCTTTTAACAATCGCGTTTGCTGTGCGTCAGGTGCTAAATGTAAATAGGTGAACAAAGTTTGTCCCTCACGCAATCGACGACATTCAATCGGTTGCGGCTCTTTGACTTTAACGATCAAATAGGCTCGTTCAAACACTTCATCTGCGGTCTCCACAATTTCAGCGCCCGCTCGTAAATAATCTTCATCGGTCATGCCAATCCCAATGCCTGCAGAACGCTCAACCATCACCTGAGCCCCTGCATGAACCAACTCTCGCACACTATTCGGAACCAAACCAACCCGGCTTTCATGTAACTTAATTTCTTTGGGTACGCCAACCAGCATGCTATGCTCCTAGTTTACAGTTTTTAAACGCTGTATCAATTGAGGAACCAATTCAAATAAATCCCCCACTAACCCATAAGTTGCCACCTGAAAAATAGGTGCATCCTCATCTTTATTAATCGCGACAATCACTTTGGCTTCTTGCATCCCCGCTAAATGTTGAATCGCACCTGAAATACCAATTGCGATATATAATTGCGGTGCAACCACTTTACCGGTTTGACCCACCTGATAATCATTGGGTACAAACCCTGCGTCGACTGCGGCGCGTGACGCGCCGACTGCTGCACCTAAGCTATCGGCCAATTCTTCAATAAGTTTAAATTTTTCCGCACTTTGTAGCGCTCTCCCACCTGAAACCACGATGGAGGCTTGGGTTAACTCAGGCCGCGCTGAAACATGTGCTTCATAGGCAACAAAACGTGACCGTGGTGAATCAAAGGCCCCATCCAGTTTTTTTATGGAGCATGCGGGTTGTTGGCCTGTCGTCGGCTGAAAAGCCGTTGTACGAATGCTTAATACTTTTTTCTGATCAAGAACCTTCACCACCTCAATCGCATTACCCGCATAAATAGGATGCTCGAAGGTCTCTGCATCAATGATGCGAGTCACATCTGAGACTTGGGTCACGCCCAGTGAGGCTGCAACGCGTGGCAAACTATTTTTTCCATAACTTGAAGCAGAGGCTAATATCACATCATAAGGTGCAGCCTGCGCAATCACACAAGCGGCGATTGATTCTGCAAGCTCGCTCGTTGTGGTTGCCCACAGCACCTCACTCACACCCGCAATCTCTGCAGCCTCTTTGACTAAGGCCTCTTGCCCTGCGCCCATCACCAGCAGCGTAACAGAACTAGAAAACTGCAATGCGGCAGTAACCATCGCACGACCCGCACGCGCGAGTACTTTTAATTCCGGATCTAACATCACAAGGACTTGCATGCCATTACCCCTCAATCACTTTTGCTTCAAAGCGCAGTTTATCAACCAATTCTTCGACTGAATTTACTCTCATGCCAGGTGGCTTTTTAGCAGGCGGCAGGGTCTTCAAGACCTGTTGATGAGGTGCTAAATCTAAAGCTAACGACGTCAACGCAACCACAGATAACGGCTTGCGTTTGGCCTGCATAATATTAGGCAAACTGGCATAACGAGGTGTATTGAGTCTAAGATCCACGCTCAAGACTGCTGGAATTTGCACCGCAATGGTTTGTAATCCCCCATCTACTTCGCGCGTGACGATGGCCTCATTCTGTTCTATCAGAATTTTAGAAGCATACGTTGCCTGTGGCCAATCTAAGAGTGCGGCCAACATTTGTGGGGTTTGATTATTATCCCCATCAATAGATTGTTTGCCCATCATCACCAAATCGACCTGCTCATCTAGCGCAATTTTTTTGATGATGGACGCAATATTTAAAGAACAAAGGACCTCTCCAGTTTCAATCAGTATCGCCCTGTCTGCACCTAAGGCTAAGCCATAACGTAAAGTTTCTTGCGCAATAGATAGCCCAATACTCAAGACAATAATTTCAGTACAGTGTCCTTTTTCTTTTAAACGAATAGCCTCTTCCAATGCAATTTCATCAAAGGGGTTCATGGCCATTTTCACATCTTGAGTCACAACCCCTGTGCCATCCGGCTTGACCCGGATTTTCACATAAGGATCAACTACGCGTTTAACCGGCACCAAGATTTTCATGTGCTTTCCTTTTGTAATTGATGCAATACAAAAAACCATATCATGCAAGTTAAATAAATTGTGCCTAGCACATCGCTGACATAATGGTCTGTTAGCAAAATACGGGTAGATGCGCAAAGGAGTGCAATCACAAAAAAAGACTTCGCTTGTTTTGGAAAAAACAGCCCAAATCCACAGGCAAGTGAGACCCATATCGTGGTGTGGCCTGATGGGAAAGAGTGATATAAATCTTTCAATGAGGGGCCATAAAAGCCAAATAAATGATCAACAAACCACCCAGGCGGCCTGACTCTACCCAGCAGATGTTTAAGGATGGCGCAGATGCCATAAATACCCGTGATCCAGCAGATTAAGAACACATAACGAACCACCCAGGTCATTTGCTTTCGAAGCTTTGCGATGATAGCTAGGCACAAAAACAAAATGAGATATTTTACGATGCCACCTAGATGGGTCACCACGTTAAGGTTAGACAACTCATCGGCATGTTGATGACAATAAACCGCAATAGGTCGATCTAGAAAGAAATAAGATAATACAATGCACAAGAGGAAGACAGCGTGTCCTTGCCAAGTAGACAAAGAGCCTTGTCTTGATAGCGCTGCTTTAAAGTCAAGGTTAGCTTGTTTTTTAAATTGCTTAACTGTGCGAGTTAAAGACTTCATGTCAACTCCTATCTATTGCATCAACCCCCGTCATTGCGAAGCCGTAGGTTGGGCCTTGGCCCAACCTACGGCTTCGCAATGACGAATGGCTCGTAAAAGCGCTTAAACCATTAAATCAAGGTCTGTCCTCAACCAACTTCGGTGCATTGGGTAAAAAATCTTGTCGATTCAATCCCATCACTACCGCTAATGCACCTGCGACATAAATTGAAGAATAGGTTCCAATGACAATACCAATAAACAAGGCCAAAGCAAACCCGAAAATGGTCGCCCCCCCATAAATAAGCAAAGCCAATACCACACACAACGTTAACAGCGACGTCATGATGGTCCGTGACAGGGTCTGGTTAATGGCTTTATTCATAATCTCTAAAGGGGTGGCTCGACGCATTTTAATAAAGTTTTCCCGCACTCTATCAAACACCACAATCGTATCATTGATCGAATACCCAATCACCGCCAATAACCCCGCCAAGGCTTTTAAATCAAATTCTATTCCAAAAAAAGCAAACACGCCTAAAATTAAAATAGGGTCGTGAATCAACGCCACCACCGCGCTCACCGCTAAGCGAAATTCAAAACGAAAGGCGACGTAAATTAAAATAGCAATCATGGCAATGAGTACAGCCAACGACCCTTTGGTTGCTAACTCTTTACCCACTTGAGGTCCGACAATATCCACGCGTTGCATCACAGCAGCTGGCAGCAATTGGATAATTTGTTCAGCCAATGTCGTCTGGTTTTGCAGATGATGCGGCCCAATGCTGATGAGTACGTTTTTAGATGAGCCATAATTCATCACTTGAGCTTCATGAAAACCTGCAGCATAAAGACGCGCGCGAATATCTGGCAGATTCGCCTGTTGCGATTCATAGCGCGCTTCAATCTGCAAGCCCCCGGTAAAATCAAGTCCCCAAACCAAGCCTTTCCAGCATAGTGCGACTAAGGCAAACACCACCACCATCACAGAAAATGATGCGGTCCAAAATCGTAATCCCATGAAATCAATGTTTGAGTTCGGATTAAAACACTCCATTTACCTTCTCCTGTGAAAGCCCTCTAAATCCCAATTGAGAGCGCTTTAACTTGTCGATGTCCGTACATCGCGTTCACGATGGCTCTTGTATAGGTAATGCTCGTAAGCATTGAGGTCAATAAGCCTAAACATAAAGTAACCGCAAACCCTCTCACCGGACCACTACCAATAGCAAACAACACCAAGCCCACAATTAAGGTCGTGAGGTTAGAGTCAAGAATGGTGGAAAACGCCCGCTCATAGCCTGCTTGAATCGCCATGAGTGGCGACACACCTAAGCGCAACTCTTCACGTATGCGTTCATTAATGAGCACGTTCGCATCAACAGCCACCCCGACCGTCAGAACAAAAGCTGCAATCCCTGGTAGCGTCAGTGTCGCGCCTATCAGCGACATCAGCGCACTCAAAAAAATCAGGTTTAAGAATAAAGCAATATTCGCAACCAATCCAAAAAAATGATAATAAAGTAGCATGACAATAATGATAATCCCCATCCCCACTTCAAGAGAAATCATTCCGCGATGAATATTTTCTTTCCCTAAAGACGGCCCAACGGTTAACTCTTCGATAGGGTAAGTCGGTGCGGGCAATGCCCCTGCTCGCAACAACAGCGCTAAATCACTGGCTTCTTGAATATCGTGTAAGCCTGTGATTTGAAAACTATTGCCTAAAACAGATTGAATCACGGGCGCGCTAATCACACGCTCTTCACGATGGGTTTCCCGAGTCTCAACACCTGCTTTTTTATGAATGACTGTTTTGGTTTCAACATAAACAATCGCCATGCGTTTTCCAATATTCTCTCGCGTGACTTTAGTGAAAAATTGTTCTCCGCCACCGCCTAATTCGATATGAACAGCAGGCGTTGCAGATTGTTGATCATAGCTAGACATCGCGCTGGTAATGGAGTCACCACTTAACACCACTTGGCGTTTTAATAAAATGGGCTGCCCCTCCATTTTATATAATTTACTCTGAAACGGAACAATGCCATTACGCATGGCAACCACAGGATCGTGCTCTTGATCCACCATATAAAACGCTAAAGTTGCCGTTCCGCCCAAAATTTGTTTTGCACGAACCGCGTCTTGAATTCCTGGTAATTCCACACCGATTCTGGTTGCACCTTGTTGTTGCACAACCGCTTCACCGACACCCAGTTCGTTCACACGATTACGTAAAATACCCATGGTCTGATCAATGGTGTTTTGCCGAATTTCGTTCATTTCAATAGGCGATAATTTGAGATACATAGAATAGGTAAAATTCGCGCCATTGACGGGCGTATGCGTAATCAAAAAATGAGTGTATTCTTTATTGATTAATTCCAGTGCTTTTTGTTCAGAGGCCTCATCTTTAAACTGAACCTCGACACCCTGGTCTGCGGTGCGCCTAAGGCCCGTATAGCGGATTTTATTGTCCCGTAATAAATGCCCAATGCCTTTCATCAGACCATCATAACGACGCGCAATCACGCTATCGACATCTACTTCCAACAAAAAGTGTACCCCACCACGCAAGTCTAACCCTTGCTTCATTGGCTCTGCGCCCAAACGACGCATCCATTGTGGGGTTGCGGGTTCTAGATTCAGCGCAACAGTATAGGTGTCGCCTAATTGCTCTTTCGCAATATCAAACGCTAAAAGCTGTTGATCGGTTGAATGAAAGCGAAAAACCAGGCCTTGTGGTGAGGTTTCCATCCCGGTATAGGCAATCCCTTGTTTATGCAGGGCAGTTTGCAGCGCTTGTACCACAGGCGGCGAAATCACTTGGTTAGCCTGCGTACTCGAAACTTGAATCACCGGATCTTCACTGTACAAATTGGGAATGGCGTATAACAAAGCCAAGCCAAAAAGCGCAACCAATATACTATTTTTCAAAATCGAAAACTGTCCCTGCATAGATCACCTTGTGATTAATCGATTGTTTTTAACGTCCCTTTTGGTAAAATAGCGCTCACCGCTTGACGTTGCGCCATGATGTCACACCCTTGTGCAATACATACTTTCACATGTTGATCATCAATCGCGATAATTTTCCCGAGCATACCAGCACTCAACATCACTTCATCGCCTTTTTTTAACGATTCAATCAGCGCGCGCTGAGCTTTTGCTTTTTGACTTTGTGGGCGAATCAGCATGAAATAAAATAAAGCAAAAATCATGGCCACCATGACAAATGAATAAATATTATCACCTTGTGAAGCCGCTGCATTTGCGGCAAACGCGTCGTTAATAAAAAATGACATCATCCCTCCACTCATTTAAGAAAGAAGGAATCATAGCGACAATTGATGGGAGTTACAATCAAAAAACACCGTTGCATTATGCTGCACAAGAAAGCGCTGGCATAAGCCAGGCACATGGAACCACAAATGAAATAAATAAGATTTGGTTAAACCTAAGGAACACACCTCACAACGGCAGTTTTTTTGGATAACCTCGGTTGAAGTTTGATGGATGGGATCGGTGATATTGATGGTGGCGGTGTCTGTGAATATTTCTCCTTTTGTTGCCATTTGGAGTGGGGTTTCGCTGATGAAGTGTTCTGTCGTGGAACTCGTGTGCAATGGTTGTTTATTGAGTGAGGAACTCGTTTGCAATTGTCGTTCATTGGGCGCGGAACTCGTAGGGTGGGCAAAGGAGCCTTGCGATGAACCTTCAGGCTGCTGATACTCCCAGGGCGACGTGCCCACCGGTAACTCGGAGCGGTGGTGGGCACGTCGCCCTGAAAACTCGCAGTAACCTGAAGGTTCATCGCAAGGCTCCTTTGCCCACCCTACGGATCCAGTGGTCATCCCAACGGCCCCAGTGATTGCCCCAACCACCCCATCTGGCTTCAGTGACTCAATCAATAACCGCAACTGATCGCTACTCACCTTAATCTTCGCCCCATCAAAAGGCGAACATACAACCACATCCCCCTGCTTATTGAACTGCAAACTCCTCACATCTAAAATCAGCTGATGAGGCCAGCCCACATAGTGCGCTAACGACGCTTGTGTTAATAAAATATCGAAACCTGGTTTCACAAGTAAAGGCTCGAGCGCATAGGCAATATAACGACACCCTAAGTTATCCCAAGTCGATAAAGGCACCATTTCACGTTGCTGCCCGTTCACCAGCGGAATCCACATACTTATATCCTATAACAATAACGTCACATCACCATAACTAAAAAACCGATAGCGCTCTTTAACCGCCTCTTGATACATGGCCATGGTTTCATCAAAACCAATAAATGCCGCCACCAACATCAATAACGTCGATTCAGGTAAATGAAAATTTGTTAATAAACCCTGCACCGTTTTAAACACATAGCCAGGATAAATAAAAATCGTAGTATCACCTGAAAAAGGAGTCAGTACGCCAGACTGAGACGCCGTTTCTAATGCCCGTAAAGCCGTGGTCCCCACCGCAATCACGCGTCCACCTGACGCTTTTGTGGCCTTCACTTGCTGACACAACGCCTCATCAACACTCAACCATTCACAATGAATACGATGCTCATGAATCCACTCCGTACGCACCGGTTGAAAGGTCCCCGAGCCCACATGCAAGGTCACAAATCCGGTTTGAATTCCTGCCTGCGATAAGGCGTCTAACATAGGTTTATCAAAATGGAGTCCTGCGGTCGGTGCAGCGACAGATCCTGCGGATTTAGCATACACCGTTTGATATCGTGTTAAATCAGGGTCTTCGTCTTGGCGTTGAATATAAGGGGGTAAAGGCACGTGCCCTAATTGGTCCAAAATATCTAAAATCGGTTTTTCTGCTCTACATTGATAGAGCCCCGCGTCCTTTCCCTCAACCCAAATCGGAGTGCCATCAGACAAATTTAAAATTTGCCCAGGTTTAGGGGCTTTACTCGCACGAATATGAGCTAAAAACTGAACTGGAGATAAACAGCGCTCAACCAGTAACTCCACGTTACCGCCGGTTGTCTGTTTTTGGGCATACAAACGTGCATGCATGACTTTGCTGTTATTAAAAACCAGCAAATCCCCGGGTTTTAAAAACGTTAATAAATCTTTAAATTGCTCATGCTTGATGGTCTGAGACTGCCTTGAAAAAACCAGCATTCTTGAATCGCTGCGATTGGGAAGCGGATATTGCGCAATGAGCTCACTCGGTAAATCAAAATGAAACGCTTTTGTACGCATAAACACCCTATTTGATTTGCCGTAATAATTGATACGCTGCAGCCTGTTCAGCTTGACGCCGGCTGATTCCCTGCCCTTGCCCTTCAGCACTGATACCTAAAACCGCACAGCTCACATGAAAAACCTGCTCATGGAGCTCGCCGGTCACTCGCGTCAGGGTATACACAGGCAACGGCTTTTTCTTAGATTGTAAATATTCCTGCAAACACGATTTATGATCAAACATTTTTTCTTCTAGATCAGGCGCGTTACACCGATCACCAAACAAGTGCACCGTCACGGCTTTGACTGCATCAAAGCCACTGTCTAAATAAATAGCCCCCAAAACAGCTTCCAGAGCATCGGCTAAAATTGATTTTCGACGATGCCCGCCTGAGCGTAATTCTCCAGGCCCTAGTTTAACAATATCACCAATCTCTAATTTTATGGCCACTTCAGCAAGGGTTTCTTCCCTCACCAATACCGCGCGCATACGACTCAAGCGACCTTCAGCATGCTCGGGAAACCGCTCTATTAACATGGCTGTGATCACCAAACTTAAAACCGAATCACCTAAGAATTCTAAGCGCTCGTTGTTAAGTGCGCGCACACTGCGATGTGTCAGTGCTTGTTGTAACAATTCTACGCGCTTAAACGTATAAGCCAGTCGCGCACAAAATCGTGTGATATCACTCGCTTTTTGCAACATTTCCTCCTGACCTTAATGAATCACGTGGCCTAGGCGGTTCCAGCGTACACCTACGGTTTGGCTATCCCAGCTCATCCACACTAGAAACGCTTTTCCTCTTAAAAAAGACTCATCGACAAATCCCCAATAGCGGCTGTCTGCGCTGTCATCTCGATTATCGCCCATCATAAAATACTGATGCGCAGGAACAGTCAAGGTAAAATCTTGCGCACTCATGTGATCGTCAAGATAAATGCGGTGCGCGACCGTGCCTAACGTCTCTTCGTATTCAGACACGACCCGACCTGAGCTTTCATCGGTGGTATATTTAATAAATGTTTGCTTGGCCTCTACGCCATTCACCGTCAAGACTTTGTTGTGATAGGTCAGTGTATCTCCAGGTCGACCGACCACACGCTTAATATAATCGTAGCGCGGATCAGGTGGCCAACGAAAAACAGCCACATCCCCTTCTTTAGGCTCACTCACGGGGATGACTTTCTTTTCAAAGACCGGCAAACGAACCCCATAAGCAAATTTATTCACCGCAACAAAGTCGCCCACCCGCAGCGTGGGCTCAAGCGATCCCGATGGAATGCGAAAAGGCTCAATCAAAAATGAACGCAACACCAACACGCTGATAAACACAGGAAAAAATGAATGCGCATATTCCACTATTTTTCCATAGGGCTTGCCGCCCCTACGCCGCTCTAGATAACAGCGATCTAATAAAACAATCGCGCCTGTTAACAATGACAAAATCGATAATATCAATGAAAAATTAATTAAACCCATGATTATTTCCTATCTGCTTTAAACACAGCCATAAACGCCTCTTGTGGAATTTCAACATGCCCGACCCGCTTCATGCGTTTTTTTCCTGCTTTTTGCTTTTCAAGTAATTTACGTTTACGACTAATATCGCCCCCATAACATTTTGCAGTCACATTTTTACGCAACGCTTTAATGGTCTGCCTCGCCAACACATGGCTCCCTAAGGCGGCTTGAATCGCCACATCAAACATTTGCCTTGGAATCAGTTCGCGTAATTTTTCAGTGATGGCCCTGCCGCGCGGATACGCTTGCGACCGATGCACAATCACCGACAGCGCATCTACTTTTTCGCCATTAATCAGCATGTCCATTTTTACCAAATCCGCTTCATCAAACCGTAAAAAATAATAATCTAATGAAGCATAACCCCGACTCAGTGATTTTAAGCGATCAAAAAAATCAGACACGACTTCATTCATCGGTAAGTCATAAGTGATAGAAACCTGTCGACCACTATAAATCATATTGACCTGAACCCCACGGCGTTCAACGCAAAGCGTCATGACCGAGCCTAAGTGATCATGCGGCACTAAAATATTGGCCCGCACAATCGGCTCGCGCCAAGATTTCACTTGTTGTGCCGGTGGCAGTTGCGAGGGATTATCTAACATCACCGTCTCGCCTTTGGTATTTACAATTTGATAAATCACCGTGGGCGCCGTAGAAATCAGGTCTAACTGATATTCACGCTCCAAGCGCTCTTGCACAATTTCCATGTGCAACATACCCAAAAACCCACAACGAAACCCAAAACCCAAGGCCTCTGAAGACTCTGGCTCATAGAACAAAGACGCATCGTTTAGACTGAGTTTATCTAACGCCTCACGAAACGCTTCAAAGTCATCAGCACTGATCGGAAATAACCCGGCATACACCTGGGGTTTCACTTGTTTGAACCCCGCTAAAGGTTCGAGTGCGGCGTGTTTATCTATGGTCAGCGTATCGCCAACAGGTGCCCCGTGAATCTCTTTAATGCCTGCTAAGACGTACCCCACTTCACCCGCAGACAATGACTCTGTTTTAGTGCGTTTAGGTGTAAAAATACCGACCTGGTCCACCATATAGGCGCGCCCAGTCGACATCACCTGCATCATATCGCCTTTTTTCAAGGTGCCATTCATCACCCGAACCAGAACCACAACCCCTAAATAAGCATCAAACCAAGAATCAATGATGAGTGCTTGTAAAGCAGATGTAGCCTCGCCAACGGGGGGCGGAATACGCGCAACAATGGCTTCTAGCACATCATCCACGCCCATCCCGGTTTTAGCACTCACAGGGATTGCATGATGTGCATCTACCCCAATGATGTCTTCAATTTCTGCAATCACGCGCTCAGGCTCTGCCTGCGGCAAATCCATTTTGTTTAAGACCGGTAACACTTCTAGGCCTTGATCAATCGCCGTATAACACACCGCAACCGTCTGCGCCTCTACCCCTTGGCCCGCATCAACCACCAACACCGCCCCTTCGCAAGCGGCTAAAGAACGCGAGACTTCATAGCTAAAATCCACGTGCCCTGGGGTATCAATCATGTTTAACAGATAGGTTTTGCCATCTTTAGCTAGATATTGCAACGATACACTCTGTGCTTTAATGGTAATACCGCGTTCACGTTCAATGTCCATCGAGTCTAAGACTTGCGCGGACATTTCACGATCGGTCAGCCCACCACAGCGCTGAATAAACCGATCAGCCAGCGTAGATTTACCATGATCAATATGAGCAATGATTGAAAAATTTCGAATATGCGCAGGCATGCCGCCCCTTCTAAACTAAATAAAGGCGAGATTCTAACTGATCTTGTCGATTTTCGCTATTTTTAGCAGAGCCACGTCCCTAAAGTTTTTTACGCTCGAATACTCCCTCTCCCGCACTAGAAGCTTGAACAGCATAATGAAGTTCCTCGCGGGGGAGGGTTGGGGAGGGGGAAAAGCTCAGCGCTCTCTTGACCTAAAGCAGATTAAGGTGTCGCCCGAGGCGCGCCTGGCCGAAGCAAGGCTCGGTCATTAAGTTCGACAACATTTGCCTTTCCATCAATTTTATATCAAGATGGATAAATATCAACTCATGGCATTAAATATTTAATTATTCGACACACAGCTACAAGCATGGAATACTGCTAATCATCCATACTGCGAGATTTTTTGCTCTGAATTGGCATTAAAGTTGTGCCTAAGCTTTCAAGTGTTGTGACAGATCTGCGTATCGATACCCACTATGTCGCAACAGAATATGGGGTGATTAATTTAAAAGGTTTATCTTCAACAGAACCTGCGCTTCAACTCATTTCCATAGCCCACCCCAATTTTCGAGATAAGCTGGTCGAGGCGGCTAAGCAGTTGCACTTAATCTAGAGCGTGTTTACATTTGTTCCCAGACGCAGTCGTCCCGCGGCTTGTCCGCGGGATCCAGCTTCGTTGCAAGAATCCTAGACCCCGCGGACGGGCTTCTGAGGCAAAGGTAAACACGACCTAGCAAACTTGAAATTCAATAAACATGAACTAGACTTATAATTATTGGATGGAGATAACTGTCATGGGTATGTTAACAAAAGCTCAATTGGACTTTCTCAATGAGAAATTTAGAGCCCTACCTGAGCTAACAGACGAGCAGAAGGCAAGTCCAGTTTATATGAAATTTCGTAAAGATCTTGAGTTAGAAGTAAAAGCACTTAACGTCACGGAGGATGCTGTTCGCAAAGAACTTAATACGGAAGAAGAGAGAAATACTTACACTAAGTTTCAAAGCGGTCAGTCCCAAATTTTTAACCGCCTTTGCATGCTGATGGATCATGTTCAAAATGACTGTGGTAAAGCTCAGATAATAAATGGCGATCAGGAGGGTCTGAAAGCTATTAGGTATGCAAATCAGGGCATGGAAGCACACATAAAGGGTAATCTAGACGAGTCAAAAGCGTTATTCAAAAAAGCCGGAAATATGGCGGAAGAGGCTGCGAACAAATCTGCTGGTTTTTTTAAGAGGAACTGGAAAATTTTTGCAGCAGCCCTTTTTGCAGTAGCTCTTGTCTTGGTTTGTGTTTTTGTTCCACCCGTAGGTGTAGCTGTCCTTGGTGGGTTAGCGATTGCAGGATCGCATGTAGTCACTGCAGGTGCAGCCGTAAAGGGTGTTGCCGTGGCGGCAGGTGCGGCCGCCACGGGTAATGTAGTGGCAACTGCGGCTATCGCGGCTAATGTAGCGTTAGTTACTGGGATTGGTGGTGTAGCTGGATATAAGGGCTATAAAGCACAGGTGCAGGAAGCTAGAACGAAGGAGGATTCTCGCGCTTCAGAAGTTCAGACGGGTTATGATAAAATTGCCAAAGCCGCCGTGGCAGCGCCTGCCAGCACTGGATCAGGGCCGAAAGTAACAACAGCAACACAGACTGATAACCAAAACACCACCAGGCCCAGAAGCCGCACTAAATAACTTCAGGCCAAAAAATAGAGTAAAGGTCAGCGTCAAACTTTGAGCCAACCACTTTACTTACTACTTTCGAGCGACGTGCTGAGGATTCCTCCCATTTTTCTCGCACCGACGTCATCCCGACCGCAGCGAGGGATCTCCAATCAGATAGCATTGTGCCAAAATCAAGAGATCCCTCGCAGCGCTCGGGATGACGTACGGTAAGTTCGTAGTCACAGGTGGGCACGGCTACGGTAAGTTCGTAGCCACAGGTGGGCACGGCTTATGAATTAACTCTTTTCCCTCGGCTCACCAGCACTTCTTGATCTATCGGTGCAGCCGCCTGATAGAAACTATGTCGGCGACCTTGCGGTGAAGGGGCTCTTTTTTCAGCCACCGGAGACATATTTCGGCGTGTTGGTGAGGTACCGTTACGCCATTCTGGTCTGCGGGTCGGAGAAGCCGTTAGTCGCGCATGGCCAATTTTGTCAACGCCTTGGCCGTTTGGACCATATGTAAACTTAAACCCTTGTGGTTGTACCGGTTGTTTCAATAATGCAAATGCGCGATCTGCGAGAACACCGTTCATATGATGCTTACGCGCCATTTCGTCTGTACATCTTAAAAAGTCACTTGTAGATGGGTCAGCATGGGTGCTGGTAAACCCGCGTCGATTAACAATTTCAAGGCTGGGCCGATGCGTTAACGAACAGCCACTGGCTTGTAGAGCACAATCAATCATGGGGGAATAAACCACGTGGCATGCGATGCGCTCACTTGCCGAATATTGATTGAGCGCCTCTGTCGCTCCGGGTATACCACGCGTCACTAAAGTGTTAACACGCGCCAACATGGTTTCTGATACGCTGCTATAAGCAAAAACCATCGGGAGACGCCCTAAGCGATCGTCTTTTCCAAATAGATATCCCATATTAGAAACAATCGTTGAATCTGGCCAAATCCCTTGAGGTGGTGTGCAGTTAAATAGACCCATCCGTACCGATTCCAAAACACCAGCGTCGGATTGCGCAGCAGAAACAATGCCTTCAAGATAAGAATAGTGTTCTTTTAATTTATTTACATGCGCTTCACCGACCCCGGGCCCTGCCAGATAAACTGTATTTTCTTTTTCAATGACGGGGGCAGACTGAGACTTTGCTGTTAAGTTGAGTTCTGCCAGGGTGCGCTCAAATTCGGTTGTCGCTGCACAACTAAGCACCTGCTTTTTTTGTCCCGCACCATATCCTTCCCAGAACGTTACATCCGGAGCTGGCGTTTCACCAAGATACGGCGTGCGGAGGCCAATGACGATATCAGCCTTTTGTACGGTTTGACGGATTTGGTTAAAACGATCTTGTAGTGGAAGTTTAAAAAAATCTGTTGTAAACATCGCGTCTATCCCAGCTTTTTTTGCTTGTTGACGCAGAGTTGAAATCGAGTGACTCGAAGTGGTATCGGGGACCGCGACAAATGCTGTTAACATGATCATTCCTTGAAAAAAAATCGCATTTGTATCATGCAGTTAGCATTTATGCAAGCGTCTAAAACAAGGTAACAACAACATGACTAACAGCAACGATCCTGGCAGCACCGATAATGCCAATTGATAATCAGCAACCGTATACACAAGCGGCTGTGATGCCCCATGAGACGCAGCAGCGGACCAATCTAACAAGTAACCGACCAAAGGCTGTAAAATCACGCCACCTAGCATCACAATCATGTTAACCGCTGAAAAAACCGTGCCAGATAATGAAACTTTGGTCATCTCTTTGCCCATCACAAACACAATGATTTCGGTTGAGGTAAAGATGCCATATAAAAATAACAAGCCGCTAATGGTTAAAAAAGATAAGTGGGGCGCATAAAGAACAATGCCAATACTCACCGCACCCAATAACGATGAAACAAATATAGGGGTAAAACGATAGCCTGTATGATCAGACACATAGCCTACAATCGGTGCGCCAATCGCCCACCCTAAAAAAATAGCCGAAATGGCTTGTGCGGCCTCACTGGGCGTTAAATGATGTGCCTGCTCTAAATAAACTTTTCCCCAGAGCTCACCAAAGACCGATAGCGCGGTATACATCAATGCACCCACAAGACCGATTAACCACACTTTTTTATCTAATAACACCAGCATGACTTCTTTAAAAAAGACTTTCCATGGCTGACGATGGACGGCAATGTGGCGTACAGGTGCATCACGCACCACGGCATAAATAAACCCTGCCAAAACAAATCCCACCATCGCCAACACAAATAAAATCTGATGTAACCCCACATGACTCCCCAGAGAAGTCAGCTTCACCATGCCAAACATCAGGGTCAACATCGCAAAGGTGGTCACTAAACCCGCCAATAATGAAAAATAACGCTTAGGCAACCAATGGTGACCTAAAAATAAAATACCGACGAAAGCAAACGCAGAACCAAACCCAACTAGAAACCGCCCAACCCCCACTAACCAGAGGATATGGGTTTGAGAAAATAACCATGAACCGACCGCGCACATCAAACAAGCAAACGTTAAGACCAGTCGCGGACCATACCTATCCATGAGGACCCCAACCGGAAGTTGCATGGGAGAATAAGCAAAATAATAAAGTGAGGCAATTTGTCCGAATACCGTCGCAGACACCCCGCCTAATGCAGCCGTGAGCTCTGTTTGCAAGGCGCCGGGTAAGACCCTTAACAGAAACTCATAGGCATAAAAAATACCAGCGATGGCACAAACCAACATGCCATAAACGACCATTGAATTTTTATTCTTTTGCTCTATCTGCGTGCTTTGCATCAGCGTAGGTTTCCTCAATAAACAAAACTAAAACCGCGGCAATAAAAATACCGATGGGCACAATAGACATCGCTAATTGATAATCCATTGCCGTATAAACCTGTCGTAACACCGGATGAACCGCATCGATCACACTGTGATGCATCGCCCAACTCACATCCAATAAATAGCCCAACACCGGTTGAAAAAACATCGCCCCTAGCATGACCATCATATTGGTCGCCGCAATCGCTGTTGCTGCAGCCTCTGACGGGCTCAATTCACGACCAACTGCAAAAACAATACATTGTGCGCTATACAATAAACCCAAGCCAAATAGCAAAATATCAATACAATGCTCATTAAGGCCCGGCATATACAACAGCACACTCATCAACACGCCCGCGCCAATCGCACCAATCAACATCAAAGGTCGGCGTTTTCCCATTTTATCGGAGAAATAGCCCATCATCGGCGCCCCCAACATGAGCCCGAAAAACAACAAAGAATTCGCAACTTCGGCCGCGTGATGCGATAAGTGATGCGCGTGCATTAAATAG
The DNA here is from genome assembly GCA_026399205.1 of Gammaproteobacteria bacterium. Classification (GTDB taxonomy): domain Bacteria; phylum Pseudomonadota; class Gammaproteobacteria; order Legionellales; family Legionellaceae; genus 2-12-FULL-37-14. The sequence continues at coordinate 7,273 of JAPLRL010000034.1, read as the reverse complement.
GGAATTCCCCATAATTCACCAAATACAGTGGTAGGCAAGTAAACCAAACACCCGTACATCCCATTCACCCAAATTTGTTTGTTTTGAATGATCAGCACCAAATCAACCATACTTTTTTTAAACGAAGGGATGGTCCCATGTCCTTTTAATAAGGTGCCATGTATCGGTTCTTTTCGTTTATCACGGAGTCCCAACCACAATACAACGGTCAAAATCACGCCAATAAATGCCGCATAGTGCATCGTTTGCACCCAACCGAGCCTATCGACTAAGCCACCGAGATATTGATCGCCAACCATGGCCCCCACAACCCCTAATGCCGTCGTCAACCCAGCAACCATGCCTAAACGATTTTCGGGTAACCAAATCGTTGCTAATTTTAAGACGCCAACAAATGCAAACGCCGAACCAAAGCCGACTAAAAATCGCCCGATGGCTGCAATCCAAAAAAATGAGGTGTCCGTAAAAAGATAGGTCCCCATGACGCATATAGCACAAGCACAGGTTAAGATGAGTCTTGGACCGTATCGATCTAATAAAATACCAGCCGGCATCTGCAACGGCACATAAGCATAATAATAAAACGCAGAGAGCAACCCAAATCCGGTTGCATTAAGACCAAAATGCACCCGCAACGCCCCTTCCATGACACTAGGGGAAATCCGTAAAAAATATTCGTAGCTATAGTAAATTGCGCCTAAAATGCAGATCAATGCGCCAATGAGATGTTTCGTGTTTTTCATAATGGTCCTCTTTTTTGAAGCGCGGCTAAGCAAGTCCTCTAAAGTTTTTACACACGCCGATGAATCCCCTCTCCTGCGCACGAAACTCTCATAAAGACTCCCATGTTGAACGCGGAGGAGGGTTAGGGAGGGGGCCCTTTGCAGAAACACGGTTTTCCCCCTCCCCAACCCTCCCCCGCGAAATGCATCACCTTACTGGTCAAACTTCTAGCGCGGGAGAGGGGGTATTCGAGCGTATAAACACCCACACTACATACGCACGACCCCACTCTTCCGTGCCGCCTCGGCCACTGCCAGTGTCACGCGTTCTTTCAAGCGCGGATCAATCGGTTTAGGCAAAATATAAGTCGCGCCAAATTCCCACTGTTCTTGGTTAGAGTAGTTCAGTTTTACAATATCAGGAACCGGTTCATGAACCAATTGGCGAATCGCTTCTACTGCCGCAATATGCATGGCTTGGTTAATACAGGTTGCGCCAACGTCGAGTGCGCCACGAAAAATATAGGGAAAACACAAGAGGTTATTCACCTGATTCGGATAATCACTTCTGCCAGTTGCAATAATCAAATCACTGCGAACAGCGTGCGCTAAAGCAGGCTTAATTTCAGGTTCAGGGTTAGATAATGCAAAAATAATGGGTTTTGCTGCCATGCTGCTTAACATCGCTTCCGTTAATAAATCGGGCTTTGCCAAACCAATAAACACATCGGCCCCATCTAGCGCATCATCCAAGGTTCGACAAGGCGTATCTACTGCAAAAGGGCGTTTATACTCATTTAGATCGTCGCGGGCAGTGTGAATCACCCCCTTGCTATCTAATAACAGTATATTTTCTCGTACTGCCCCTAACGCCAGTAACAAGCGCATAGACGCAATGCCCGCAGCACCCGCGCCAACACAGACTATCTTGACTTCAGACATCGTTTTTTGTTGGATTTCTAGCGCATTTAACAACGCTGCAGCCACCACAATGGCGGTTCCATGCTGATCATCATGAAAAACGGGGATATTCAACTCGCGCTGTAAGGTTTCTTCAATTTCAAAACACTCAGGCGCTTTAATATCTTCTAGGTTAATCCCACCAAAGGTCGGCGCAAGGGCCTGAACAATTGAAATAAATAATGCAGGATCGGCGCAGTCAACCTCAAGATCAAAGACATTGATGTCTGCAAAGCGTTTAAATAACACCGCTTTGCCTTCCATCACGGGTTTAGATGCAAGCGCGCCAACATTGCCAAGGCCTAAAACCGCTGTGCCATTACTGATCACTGCGATTAAATTTCCTTTCCCGGTATACCGATATGCAGCGTCTGGGTTATCAAAAATAGCCAAAACAGGCTCAGCAACACCAGGGCTATAGGCAAGCGAAAGATCATCCTGAGAATCCGTTGGCTTAGTCAGCTGTATGGCTAACTTACCAGGTGTAGGATAGGCGTGATAATCTAGCGCACGCTGTTTCGGCGTATCTACCGTATCCAAGGCTACTCTTTATCGGGTTCTGGCGTTACAACGGCTTTCATACCATAACGCTCACGAAACCGCTGAGCTCGTCCGCCGACTTGGTCTGTTTTTTGTCTTCCGGTATAAAACGGATGGCAGTTTTGACAAACTTCAATGCCCAGTGCCCCACTTGTAATGGTCGAGGCCGTTTCAAACACATTGCCACAACTACAAGTGACTTTTAACAATTTATATTCAGGATGAATCGATGCTTTCATAACCAGTACGCTCTATCAAATTAAGTTCAACATGAGCCGTTAGGAATACAACTTCGAAACGACTCAAACACGAAAGGCCGAAACATTAACAGAAAATCAAGAATGAATCAATTCTCTGCAACGCGTAACGGAGGCAATAATTTCATTTTTTGCTGCATCAATGCCTTCCCATCCGTCTACCTTTACCCATTTTCCTTTTTCTAAATCTTTATAGTGAGTAAAAAAATGCTCTAATGATTGTAATAATGGCTCTGGTAAATCAGCGTAACTGTGTATATTTTCATACAGCTTCGTCAATTTAGAAATGGGCACCGCTAATATTTTAGCATCTACACCCGATTCATCGGTCATTTTTAACATGCCCACGGCTCGACAAGTAATCACTGACCCACTCAACAAGGGCACAGGTGTCACCACTAATACATCAACCGGATCCCCATCTTCAGATAGGGTTTGTGGAACATAGCCATAATTAGTTGGGTAAAACATCGCCGTTGACAAAAACCGATCAACATGCAACACCCCAGATTTTTTTTCCACTTCGTATTTCACAGGCTCGGCGCGCATCGGAATTTCAATGACCACATTGAATTCATCCGGAATTCGGCTTCCACCGTCTATGTGTTTTAATCCCATTTTTTATCCTTATTCTCAATCGAACGTCATCCCGAGCGCAGAGAGGGATCCCCTGCTACCCTGATGAAGATCCCTCTCTGCGCTCGGGATGACGTCATGTTAATACTCAACACTCAAAATCTCATACTCCACCGCGCCATCGGGTGTTTCTACCACGGCCTCATCACCCACCATTTTGGCGATAAAGGCGCGAGCCAGCGGAGAGCTGTATGAAATTTTATTCTCTTTTAAATTCGCTTCATCTTCACCGACAATGCGATAACTGACTTCTTTTTCTGTACTCAAATTAAGCGCCGTTACCCGTGATCCAAAAATCACTTTGCCCTGATTAGCAACTTTTGTAATATCAATGACCTGTGCATGAGACAGTTTCGCTTCTAGCTCTAAAATACGACCTTCAGAAAAACTTTGTTGCTCTCTAGCCGCATGGTATTCTGCGTTTTCTTTGAGATCCCCTAGTGCACGTGCCTCCGCAATTGCGGTCACAATGCGTGGACGTTCCACCGATTTTAAACGATGCAGCTCAAGTTTTAATGCCTCAAACCCGTCTGCGGTCATTGGATATTTTGTTGTACTCATGCCCCCCACCCTTCTTAATGTAAGTCTTGTAATCGAGTCACAGTCTGCCTGTCTTCATATTTCATGGCTAAACAAGCAGCTTCCGCGCCAGAAAGCGTCGTAGTATAACTCACCTTATGTTGCAATGCATTGCGGCGAATTGAAAAAGAATCTTTAATGGCTTGTTTTCCATCAGTTGTATTTATAATAAAATCAATTTCGCTATTTTTAATCAAGTCAACCACATGGGGGCGGCCTTCTGCCACTTTAAATACACGGCGACAATCAATGCCTGCGGCTTGTAACACCAATGCAGTCCCTTTGGTTGCAATCAACTCAAACCCAAGTTGAATCAAGCTTTTAGCCACTTCACCGACGCGCGCTTTATCCGCATCACGTACCGATAAAAACGCGCGTCTTCTCTTTAAAATATGAGCACCTGCACCTAATTGCGCCTTAGAAAAGGCCTGTCCAAAACGACGCGCAATCCCCATGGATTCCCCGGTGGATTTCATTTCCGGACCCAAAATACAATCGACCCCAGAAAACTTTAGAAACGGGAACACCGGCAATTTAACCGAATAAAAATGAGGGCTCCCCCCTTCTAAGCGCTGATTTTGTTCGCGCAATGTCACACCCATCATGCATTTGGTCGCAATCTTAGCTAACGATAAACCAATCGCCTTAGACACAAAAGGAATGGTCCGCGAAGCACGAGGATTCACTTCTAACACATAAATATCATCCCCTTGTACTGCAAACTGAGCATTAATCGGCCCAATCACACCCAGCTTTAATGCCATTTGACGCACCTGATCCATCAAGTCTTGTTGTTGAACCACGCTTAAACTAAAAGGCGGTAACGTACAAGCAGAATCACCAGAGTGCACCCCCGCCTCTTCTATATGTTCCATAATGCCTGCAATCAACACGTCTGTGCCGTCACAAATTGCATCGACATCGACTTCAATGGCATCGCTCAAAAAGCGATCTAATAACACCGGCGCATCCGCAATTAATTCTGCTTCTTGTTTTAAATAAGCGCGTAACTCATCTTCATCTTGAACCACCTCCATCGCGCGTCCTCCCAAAACATAAGAAGGCCGCACCATGATGGGATAACCAATACGCGCAGCTTCTCTGACCGCCTCTACTTCGGTCTGTACCATTGCATTATCAGGTTGATGCAGCCCTAATTCACGTACGATGATTTGGAATTTTCCGCGATCTTCTGCCCTATCAATGGCTTCTGGCGATGTGCCAAGAATGGGTACTCCATTTTCTTCTAATGCACGCGCTAATTTCAGTGGGGTCTGCCCCCCATAATGGACAATCACACCCATGGGCTTTTCCACTTCTACAATGGCTAAGACATCTTCTAGCGTGACGGGTTCAAAGTAGAGTCGGTCGGCAATTTCCACGTCTGTTGAGACTGTCTCTGGGTTACAATTAATCATCAAGGTTTGCACGCCCAATTCTTTTAAAGCTAATACGGCGTGCACGCAACAATAATCAAATTCAATGCCTTGACCAATCCGGTTTGGCCCGCCCCCTAGTATCAACACTTTTCTTTCTAGTTTATCTGGGCGTGCTTCACAGGCTACATCATAAGTGGAATACAGGTAAGCCATGTCACTGGGGAATTCACCCGCGCAAGAATCGACTCGCTTATAGACAGGCCTAACGCCCAATGCATGCCGTTTATCTCGAACTTGTTTTTCTGAACAGCCTAAAAGCTCAGCAATGCGAATATCTGAAAAACCACGATATTTATAAAAACGAGCGGTTTTTTCATCTAAGCTATCTAAGGTTCCTGCGGCAATCGTCTGCTCTAATTTGACAATCTCCTCGATTTGCATCAAAAACCAGGTGTCAACTTTACACTCTTGATATACGGCTTCAACGGTTAATCCATGACGAAATGCATCTGCGATATACCATAATCGATCGGGTGTGGGCTCACGTAGCAACGCCTGTAAACGATCGAGATCATTGCCCTGAAAGAGGCTAGTGAATCCCATTCGCCCTACTTCTAAGCTGCGTATGGCTTTTTGTAATGCTGCTTGAAAATTAGCACCCATGGCCATGACTTCGCCCACTGATTTCATTTGCGTGGTTAAAATCTTTGAAGCTTCTGGAAACTTATCAAAATTAAAACGCGGAATTTTCACCACAACATAATCTAAAGTAGGCTCAAACGAAGCCGGCGTTTGCCCCATGGTCATCGGGTTATCCAGCTCGTCTAAGGTATAGCCTATTGCTAATTTTGCCGCAATTTTGGCAATGGGAAACCCTGTGGCTTTAGACGCCAATGCCGAGCTACGCGACACTCGCGGATTCATTTCAACGACCAGTAATTGACCATTGTCAGGATTAACCGCAAACTGAACATTAGCGCCACCCGTTTCAACGCCCACCGCACGCAGAACTTTAATCGCTGCATCACGCATGACTTGATACTCTTTATCTGTCAGGGTTTGTGCAGGAGCAACCGTAATCGAATCACCGGTATGCACCCCCATCGGGTCAAAGTTTTCAATCGTGCAAATGATAATACAGTTATCTTTTTTATCGCGAACCACTTCCATTTCAAATTCTTTCCATCCAATGACTGACTCGTCAATGAGGAGCTCATGGGTGGGTGACAAGGTTAAGCCATTGTTACAAATCAGCTCAAACTCTTCGCGGTTATAAGCAATACCGCCGCCACTCCCGCCCATGGTAAAAGAGGGACGAATAATGACCGGAAACCCTAGTTGTGCCTGAACTTGATGGGCCTCTTCTAAACTATGTGCAATCGCAGAATGGGGCATGGCTAAGCCGATGCTTTTCATTAATTCACGAAATTTTTCTCGATCTTCGGCTTTATCGATGGCGTCGCGGGTTGCACCAATCATTTCGACATTAAACTCAGCCAACACCCCTTCTCTGGCTAAATCGAGTGCACAATTAAGCGCCGTTTGCCCGCCCATGGTAGGCAACAAGGCATCGGGCCGTTCTTTCTCAATGATTTTAGCCACTTCCGGCCACAAGATAGGTTCAATATAAGTGGCATCGGCTAAATCCGGATCGGTCATCACCGTTGCGGGGTTAGCATTCACCAAAATAACGCGATACCCTTCCTCTTTTAATGCCCGTACGGCTTGTGTCCCTGAATAATCAAACTCACAAGCCTGCCCAATCACAATCGGGCCTGCTCCTAAAATCAAAATGGATTTGATATCTGTTCGTTTAGGCATCACTCACTCTTAAAAAAAACAAAATTCAGCTAGTGTACTGAGAAACCGTCTTAAAAGGAAGATGACGGGTTACTCCTTCACCGCTAACTGGGGCGCTAAATGTTGCTTAATACCAATCGCCTGAGACTGTACATTAAAAAATGTCTGGGCTCGTACTTGGCTAAGCCGTACCGTCTCTTCTCTATGCTTGACTGTTTCTTATTTTAACTATAATTTAATTTATTGCCAATCCGCTCTTCTCGAGTTTAGCCATTTTTCCCTAATCCGTTCGCCCTGAGGAGTGTGCGTAGCACACGTCTCGAAGGGCTTTCTAAGCGGCTAAAGTGAGTTGATAGATCAAAGAATTAATTTTTTCTTCTGAGTATTTATCTAAATCAAG
>JAPLRL010000058.1 GCA_026399205.1 Gammaproteobacteria bacterium | reverse complement strand
TTTACCACATTGTCCAAATAAAGTTCCATCGAAAGCTTCCCCATAAAAATGTCCCTTTTTTATGTTCGGTAACATTATTTATGATGCAACGAATCAAAAAATTCCTGCTTTGGGTAACATTCTTTATGATGCAACTCGCCACACAATGTGCTCTATACCCAAAACCCATGATTGGGGGTATAATGTTTTTGCAACTCCCTAGATTGTAAATAGCTCTGGTGTTTATATCAACTGAGAGACCGTAAAATTGACGATGGGGGGAAACCCTTCGAGACGGCGCATTAAGTTTCAGTGCATGATAATAAAGATCGAGTTCGCGCCTCCTCAGGGCGAACGGAGCATCCGAACTAAAAATGGCTAAAGTCCAGTTGGACAAGCTATTTAAAAGACGCTGCACGAGGTACGTTAGATTTTCTTCACAAACTCAGACTTTAATTTCATCGCACCAATCCCATCGATTTTACAATCAATGTCATGATCGCCATCTACTAATTTGATGTTTTTAACTTTAGTGCCTACCTTCACAACCAAAGAGGAGCCTTTTACCTTGAGATCTTTGATCACAGTAATGGTATCGCCATCTTGGAGGATATTCCCGTTCGCATCTTTAATGATTCGATCGCTATTCGGAGTTACTTCTAAGGCGTCTTTTTCCCATTCATGAGCGCATTCAGGACAAACAAATAATAGACCATCTTCATAGGTATATTGAGACTGACAAATTGGGCATGATGGTAAGTGATTCAAAATGTGCTGCCTTTCATTAACGGGTTAATAAAACGCAAAAAATAACCATTGCGGTTATTTACATAATCCACAGCTTGCCTAGCTTACGCTTATGACAAGCTGTTAATTGGATCTTTCTACTTAAACTACTTCTACTTCTTCTGCTTGAGGGCCTTTTTGTCCTTGGCTAGCTTTAAACAACACACTTGCCCCTTCAGGCAATGTTTTAAAACCGCTTGACTGAATAGCGCTGAAATGGACGAAATAGTCCTTGCCATTGCTTTCAATAAAACCAAACCCTTTACCCTCGTTAAACCATTTAACGGTACCACGTATCTTTTCTGACATGCTTATTTTTCCTGTTCATAATCCACAGACATGATAACACACTTTTTCAAGTTTTCTATAGTTTTTTATAATTATTTTCTTTTTTCCAAAACTGTTGATCGCTTTTTTGATTTGATGCTGCTGAATGTGTTCTATTAATTTTTTTTATGGTGGTCATTATTTAATCCAAAACAACCTTACATATGTTAATATGATAACAGAACACGTAACTACCCAGGCAGGCGCCATGCATCAGCCCATTTCATTAAAAACCTTCCTTTTCAATATCATCAAGCCATATAAAGGCTATGTGGGCTTGCTGGTTTTTATTGCCTTGTATTGGGGGGTCAATAATTCGTTAGCGCCCTATGTTCTTAAACTGATTATTGATCACGTGGTCGCCTTTGAAGGGGATAAAGCAGCTGTATTTAGTGCCGTTAAGCCCTATGTCATGTTGTATATTATCCTCTGGATAGGGATTGCGATTGACATGCGTTGTTTAGATTGGGTTAAATTAAAGCTATTCCCCAGCATACGTTATGATTTAATGACACAGATGTACGCCTATTTGGGAGGGCACTCCCATCGTTATTTTCAAAATAATTTTGCAGGGAGCTTATCTAATAAAATCGTCGATATGCAAAATGGGGCCATCAACATATTTATCACACTTGATGATGCCTTTGCGCAGTGTATTGGTCTTTGTATTGCAATGATCACCTTGCTTTTAGTCCACCCTATTTTTGCTTTGATTTTATTGATTTGGGCAACAGCGTTTATGTTAATTGCGCTTTTCTTTTTTAGACCCATTCAAAAATTATCCAATATTTTCGCAAGCAGTAAAACTCAATTGGTTGGAAAAATGGTCGACAGTATCAGCAACATCGCCAATGTACGGCTGTTTGCTAAGGCCCCCTATGAAAATAGACTGATTCAAGCGGCCACACTCGATACCATTACAAAAGACAGGACCATGGAGTGGGAAATTATCAAAATGCGGATCTTCTGGGATCTCAGCATCATTGTTTTGATAGGCATTAACATTGATGTTCTTGTTACCATGTACAGTAAAAACCTAGTTTCTGTCGGTGACTTTAGTTTTATCATTTCGTTATCTATCAGTATTTTCTGGAATTTATGGTTTCTTGCCAGCCAATTTGTCAATTTCGCTGAAGAATTGGGTAAGTGTGAACAAGCGCTCTCTATCATTACCGCCCCCCAAGAGATTGTAGACGCCCCTTCTGCTACGCAACTTAAGGTCACACAAGGTCGAATTGAGTTTAACCAAGTGAGCTTTCACTATGATGAGGGCGCGCATCTGTTTAAAAATAAAAACATTGTCATCGAGGCCGGTCAAAAAGTGGGCCTTGTGGGTTTTTCCGGCAGTGGGAAAAGCTCGTTTGTGAATTTAATTCTGCGCTTGTTTGAGGTTGAATCGGGTGAAATCACGATTGATGGACAACCCATCAATACAGTGACTCAAGCTTCCTTAAGGGAAAATATCGCCATGATCCCGCAGGATATTTCCTTATTTCATCGCAGTTTAATGGATAATATTCGCTATGGGCGAACGGATGCCCTAGATCTTGAGGTCATTGAGGCATCAAAAAAAGCGCATTGTCATGAATTTATTAGCCAATTAGCTGAAGGCTATCAATCACTGGTCGGAGAACGCGGCATTAAACTTTCAGGCGGACAGCGCCAACGCATCGCCATTGCGCGAGCCATCTTGAAAAACGCCCCCATTTTGATTTTAGATGAGGCAACCTCCGCACTAGATTCCGTCACAGAAAAACAGATTCAAGAAGGATTGCACTTATTAATGCGTGACAGAACCACGATTGTGATCGCCCACCGCTTGTCCACGCTATCGGAAATGGATAGAATCTTGGTTTTTGATGACGGTCAAATTATTGAAGATGGAACCCATCAAGCGCTCATTCAAGAAAACGGACACTATGCCCACATGTGGCATATGCAAGCGGGTGGTTTTTTACCTTTTCAAGAAGAATGATTTATAACAGGAAAAATCACCATGACGTTACCCCCTGATCCCCTCCTCACCCTTAAAAAACTCATTAATGAGCGCTACGCAGATGCAATTGCGGTATTTTGGGCAGGCTCCGTAGTCAACAAGCAAGGCACGATGGCGTCTGATCTTGATCTGGTGATCGTCTATGAAACCCTACCCCAGGCCTATCGTGAGGCCTTTATGTTCGATGAGTGGCCCATTGATGCGTTTATCCACACCATCGACACGCTGCGTTATTTTTTTAATGAATCGCAAACTAGCTCTGGTATTTCTGGGCTCATACACATGATTTTACAAGGGCAGGAAATCACCCCCCCGTCCCCCATCTCTGAAAACATCAAAACACTTGCGCAGCAGTTTTTTCAGCAGGGTCCTGCCTTATGGGACAAAGAAAAAATAGATACAGAGCGGTTTTTAATCACCGACCTTCTGCAAGACATTGCTTTCCCTAAAACTCGAGCCGAACAACTCGCCTCAAGTGCCTCTTTTTACGACATCCTAGCGCAGTTTTATTTTCGATCACGGCACAAATGGTGTGCCAGCGGCAAATCTATTCCTCGCTACCTCGAAAAGGATAACCGAGAACTCGCTCGACAGTTTAGTAAAAGTTTTGAAAGCATTTTTCAAACAGGCGATGTGACTGACTTAATCAAATTGACACAAACGATACTTGAACCTTACGGCGGCTTACTTTGGGATGGATTTAAATCGAGTGCGAGCGGTTCTATAAAGAAATATTAAAAATCGCTTGACCCTATTGTTGCTATATACCTTACCTTTGTATTTAAGGAGGAAACACGATGGCTCAATGGTTCGTAAAAGACTTAAGTAAATTAACTGGCGTATCAAAGCAAACCTTGCATCATTACGACAGGATGCACTTGCTCAAGCCTTCACTGCGACTTGCCAATGGGTATCGTGTTTACTCCGAAAAGGATTTATTGAAGCTGCAGCAAATTATTGCGTTGAAGTTTTTTGGTTTTGAGTTATCACAAATCAAAGCCTTACTCTCTGAAGAAAGTGATGCGCTCAAGCATTTTAACAGCCAAGCAAGGGTCTTGGAGCAAAAAGCAAGCGCCTTACTTGAGGGAGCGAAAACGTTAAGAGGCATTATTGACGCTGTTGATGACAATCAATCCATTCCGTGGGAAACCATGATTCAATTAATAGAGGTATATAGAATGACAGCACATCTTGAACATAGCTGGGTGAGGGAAATATTCACGCCTGATGAGTTAAAGCAGTATGTGGAATTTGAAAATGAAATGAAAGCCAATAAAACGCCTGAACAAAAAGCGGCGTTTATCCAAGAATGGAATCAACTATTGGATGAGCTAAAAGAGAGCCAGACCCAAGATCCCTATTCAAAGCGAGGAATTGAATTAGGAAAAAAATACATGGCGCGTGTGAATAGCATATATGGTAAAAAATATGCGCATCTAAGAACCAAAAAATGGGAAAAGGGATTTGGCGAAGGAAAAGGTCTGGATGACATTGGATTTACACCAGAACTCCTAGCTTGGGTAGAAAAAGCGGTAGATGCTTACTGGCAAGATAGAATTTATAGCATTCTTGAGCAAGTTGGAAAACATCCTTCCTCAGCCGTGTTAGTCCTTTGGAATGACATGCTAGATGAGATGTATGGTGAAGAAACTGCACGCAAAAAAGCTATTTATGATCTTGCTTTAAAGGATGATAAGGTGAGTCTTGATGCGAAGGCGTGGCTTAAAAGTCTGTTAAAATCTTAAGAGATAAGAGCCGATAAGCCTCTTCGGGGCACACGTTAACAATAACGCCGAAAGCTGTAGGGTGGACAAAGGAGCCTAACGCAGATGTTATCGGTTAATAGAACCTAAAAGGCGACGTGTCCACCGGTCAATCGGACCGCCTGAAGTGCTCGAACGGCCCCGAGTGATGGTGGACACGTCGCCCGCAAGAACGTCGTATTCTGCAAGCTCATCATGGGGCTCCTTTGTCCACCCTACGTTTTCATCGTTTTTCTCGCTATGTCTTAGAACTCTAATTCTGAGTTATGGTAACACTTGTCGAAGTTTTTTCACCCTCCCCCGCTGTGTTTTACTGTCCAAGCGCTTCTTAACTGAGTTTTTTGATGGTTTAGTTTTTTTGCGTTTTTTAGGCAAGGTATTTGTTTTTTTAATAAACCTGACCAATCGCTGCAAGGCATCTGCCTTGTTTTGCTCTTGAGCGCGATAGCGCTGTGCTTTGATCACAATCACACCGTCTGATGACACACGATAATCATGGATTTGAAGCAATCTTGTTTTATATTCGTCCGGTAAAGATGACTGTACAATATTAAATCGAAGATGAATGGCGCTCGATACTTTATTCACATGTTGCCCACCAGGGCCTTGTGCGCGAATGGCGATTAATTCTACCTCTGAATCAGCTATGGATAACTCGTCTGTAATGTCTATCACTGAAATAAATCCTCTAACATAACAACTTGCTGCACCATCTCTTCTGCGTGATGTGCTGGTTATAACTATACTATATCACTAAAAACAGGGTCTCTCTTGAAAGTGTCGTTCCCGCCAGTTAGGATCTAACGCTTTCAAGCGGGAATCTATAGTTGCGTATGAACGAAAAAGAAATCATGCATTTGATTGACTACACCAGGCTCACGGACGAACCGCATGATGACAACAACATCATTCAATTTTGCCATCAAGCGATTACGTATCAACAACAAGGTTTAGGTGTGGCTTCCATCTGCATCTATCCCCAGTATGTGTCCTTAGCAAAAAAACATCTCACCCACACGCAAATTCGGATTACGACGGTTGCCAACTTTCCGAGTGGGAGACAATCGATTGAAGCGGTTGAGCAATCCATTCAACTGAGCTTAGCAGCAGGTGCTGATGAAATCGATGTGGTGCTGCCTTATCATCTCCTGAAAACAAGAGACGTCTTGCAAGTTGAGAATGTTCTGAAACACGTGAGAACGTTAACAAAAGGGCATATCCTCAAAGTCATTATTGAGAGCAGCGAGCTTGACGTCGACGAAATTCACATAGCAACACGCCTTGTTGCCAAGGTGGGCGCTGATTTTGTAAAAACGTCAACGGGGAAAGTTAAAAGTGGTGGTGCAACCCTTGAAGCAGTCAAGGCAATCTGCACAGCACTTACCGTCAATAACCCTTATGAAAAAATAGGGGTTAAGGTTTCTGGTGGCGTGACCTCTCCAGAAAAAGCGAGTGCGTTTATCAAGGTCATTGGTGACACGATGGGGGAAGAGTGGATTTCCCCACAGCATGTCCGGATTGGCGCGAGTCAACTGGCTGATAAGTTGGTTGAGTGATGAAATCAATAGTTTTGATTGCTAACAGTAAAGGTGTGTAATAGTATCCTTGCTGCCAATAATTTTTTGGTAAGGGACTGCATCATGAAAAAAACAATGACTGTTTTACTCATTCTTCTTTTAGTAAGTTGTAAGTCTATTGGCCCCAAAGAAATCTCCCTCGACCGCAGTCGCTATAATGATATTATTGCCGACACACAAGATGAACAACTGTTAAAAAATATTATTCGGATGAGATACCTGCATCCCATTTCTATTTTAGAAATTACAAACGTGATCACGTCTTATACGCTCAATCCATCTCTTCTTTCTTCCTGGAGTGCGGTAAAAACGCCCGTCCGTGTGACCCCCAACAGTCCTCAATTTATCACGCCCAGCGGCGGCTTAGGTTCTATCAACCCTGGCGTAAGTTATTCTGATCAGCCCACCATTACCTATATGCCGGTCGAGGACTCCGCTTTTATTCGACGCATGCTCATCCCCTTAGAAGTCTATTTTATTAACATGCTAGCCAGTGGTGGAATGCATGATCCACATTTAATTTTTAATCTTACCATCAAACACCTTAATGACATGCACGCAGATAATGGTACTCGGGATCTTGCGATCTTATCGCAACCGCACAATAGACGATTTTATCACCTGACCGTACTGCTCGATAAGTTGTCCGTTAAAAGGGGTGTACGACTTATTCCTGTGACGGTTGACGGCCACGAAACCTTCGCCATCCATTTCCCTCACCCATTCGATCACTCGCCTGAAGCGAAAGCCATCAAGAAACTGTTACATATTCCTCAACAATACCAAGATATTGTTTTATTTTATAAGAAACTCCCCATTCCCAATATGGCTGTTCTTTATACTCGCTCTATTCTTGGGACCATGTTTTTTATCTCTAATGGCATCCACGCACCTGATGAGCATATTCGAAAAGGCATTGTACGAGCCTATTACGATACCCATCACCACCGTTATCATTGGAACCCGTTAATGAACGATATTTTTCAGGCTTACGTTTCAGCAACTTACCCCACCGATGCGTATTTGGCGGTCTATATCTACAATTATTGGTTTTATATCAAAAGAGGAGACATGCGCTCCATTGCCACATTTACTTATCTAAGGACCCTGCATGGCTTATCTGGAAAGGCCGAACTCCAAGACTTGGGTTATAAATAATGGAGAACCCGAATGAAAAATAATAAGCTCCTTGTTTTCGTTGGCTGCCTATTCCTTGCGAGCTGTAAGTCGATTGGCCCTACACAAATCCAATTGGATAGAGGTCGGTATAATGATGCGATTATTAACACACATAGTGAACAATTACTCAGAAACATCGTGCGTTTAAGATATGTCAAACCCGTTTCTTTTATTAAAATTACCAGTGTCACCTCATCTTACACCCTCAACCCATCTATCAATGGTTCATTTTCCATATTGAACAGCCCAGGGACTCCAGGCAACGCCCTTTCGGGTGTCTTGAACCCAAGTATTAGTTATTCTGACCAGCCCACCATCTCTTATGTCCCTGTGTCCGGCGTTGATTTCATCAAAAGGATGTTATTACCTGTTCCCTTAGAAAACCTCGGTCTGTTATTAAATGGGGGGATTGACAACCCCCAAGGCTTATTCAATATCATCATCAACCACATGGGTAAATACGATAATGCCTCTAATGCCTCCGATTTAAGAACGGTCGCCGGCCCACAATATAAACGTTTTCGTTATCTCACTTCGTTATTTAATCAATTAAATGCAAAAACAGGCGCTGAATTAACCACCGCCGTCGTGAATAAAAAAATGGTTTTAGATATTCATTTTTCAAAAAAAATGTACCTTTCTAAACAAGCCAAAGAAATGAAAAAATGGTTGCGTGTTCCCTTAAATAGTCGAGATATTCTATTAACAAATGAGACCAAATTAACCCAACCCAATATGGTGAACATCCAAATCCGATCACTGCTCAGTGCCATGATTTTTTTATCGCATGGCGTGCACGCCCCCCAAGAACATATCGCGTCAAAAATGGCCCCAGAGTATTTTATTTACCCAACAACGCCATTTGATTGGGACCCCCTGATGAAAGGTATTTTTAATGTTTACGCTTCAAGACAAGAACCGATTAACGCCTATGTCAAAATCTATTGGAATAATTATTGGTTCTATATTGCCGGAAATGATATCGCCTCGATTCAATCGTTTTCATACATCGATGCGATGCATATATTAACATCCGGAAGTGCGTTTGAAAATCAGGGGCAGATGCCGATATTAACCATTCCAACCAGGTAAATATCCACTAGAGCACAGCCCCATATAATTTTTGATCGTAATCAACGTTCCTTTCACCCCCAGCTCTTTTTCTGCTGTCGTCAGCGCACGCATTTCACGATTAAAGGTTTTTTCATCCGCTGGATCAAAACAGACCTGATACAACGCCAACTCTCCAGATAAATGCTTCACAAGAAAATCAACCTCATAACCCTCTTGGGTCACGTAATAATAGATCACTGCACCACTGCGCCTCAGATCAAGATAAACCAGATTTTCAAAAGCGCGACCATAATTTTTCAATCGATTGAGCGTATTTGCATGAACCATCCCATTATCAATGGCATACATTTTTTTAGGATTATTTTGCACCTTACGAATGGACTCTGCGTATATTGGAACCGTAAATATTAAATAAGCGTCTTCAATATAGGATAAATAATCATACACTGAGGAGCGACCCACAGCGAAACCTTGGCTTTTTAGATCATTATAAAATTTGTTCGTTGATAAACTTGTTGAAAAATTACAAAGCAAATAATGAATCATATATTTTACAACAGACACATTAGTAATTTTATGGCGTTCAATAATATCTCGAAATAAAACAACATCGATGTAATCTTGTAATACCAGCGTTTGTTGCATGCGGTTTTGTCCAATCACACCGGGAAATCCACCCTCTTCCAGATATTGTAATAAATGGGTTGTATATCTATCTTCTGCTTTTTTAGAAAGCGGGCCACTGGGTGCTTGAATGTGTTGTGTTTTTAAGTATTCATGAAAACTGAAAGGAAAAAGCTCAGTGGAAACTGCGCGACCGCGTAATTCAGTGGCAATCTCTTTACTGAGCAATTTTGCAGACGATCCACTTAAATAGAAACGTATTTTTTTGGTATTGTGAAATCGCCTAATGACGAGCGCCCATCCTTCAATCACTTGGATCTCATCTAAAAATAGATAACACATTCGTTGATGATTATCTGGGAATAAACTATAAAAATCATCCAGAATGCTTGCCAATTTACTTTGATCTAACGGCAATAAACGATCATCTTCGAAATCAACATACAAAATAGCGGAAGCAGGAACATCCTCAGACAAGAGTTGTTTTATTTTATGCAACATAAAATAGGTTTTACCCACACGGCGCATGCCCAAAATGACCGAGATTTTATCTGGCATTTCCATGCAAATCGCATCACGCTCTGTTGTATCAGTGAGTGCATCCAGTCTATCTATGCATTCTGAATGTAGGGTTTGAATGGTTTCAAGCATGGATTCACTCCATTATGTACTTTTATAATGGACATTATAGTGTGGTTTTGTTTGTTTTGGAAGTACATGATTGGGCAACATACCCCCTCCCCAACCCTCCCCCGCGAAGAACATCAACATACTGTTCAAACTTCTAGCGCGGTAGAGGGGGTATTCGAGCGTAAAAAAACTTTAGGGACGTTAGCTAAGCAAACACCCACATGATCGCTGCCGCAAACAGCCCCGTTGCCGGAATCGTCAGCACCCATGACAAGAAAATACGGGATAACACCCCCCAGTTCACTTCATCCCAGCCTTTCCCTAGCCCTACTCCCGCAATAGCGCCTGTAACCGTTTGGGTGGTCGACATGGGTACGCCGGCTTCCGTTGCGATAAATAATAAAACTGCAGATCCGGTTTCTGCGGCGCAGCCTCGCATGGGGTTTAGCTGTGTGATGCGTTCTCCCATGGTTTTAACCACGCGCCATCCGCCAAACAGGGTGCCTAAGCTTATCACTGCATGACAGGCGATCACGACCCAGAGGGGAATAGAAAAGGGTTCGGATGTGGTTGAGGTTGTGAATAGCAGCAGCGCGATGATACCCATGGTTTTTTGTGCGTCGTTTCCCCCGTGCGTTAAACTTAAACAGGCGGAAGAGAGGAGTTGTAAGCGTTTAAATGTTTTTTTGAACTTTTTCTCGCTTTGGGTATCAAAGTGCCATTTAAAATAATGCATCACCACCCAGCCCATCAAAATGCCCATGATGGGGGCGACGATAATCCCGATAAACACTTTCGTAAACCCGCTGGGGATCAAGACTGCCCAGCCGCCTTTTAATATGGCCGCACCCGCTAAGCCGCCGATGAGCGCGTGAGAGGCACTTGAAGGTAACCCTAAATACCATGTTGCGATATTCCAACTGACTGCTGCTACTAGTGCGGAAAAAATGAGTTCAACGCTCACGACTCGCATGTCAATCAGCCCATGGCCTATGGTTTGTGCGACACTTAACTTAAACACCATAAAGGCAATAAAATTAAAAAAAGCGGCCCATATCACCGCTTGGCGCGGGGTCATGACCCGGGTTGTCACGAGTGTTGCAATCGAGTTACCCGCATCGTGGAAGCCATTGATAAAATCGAACAAAAACGCGAGCCCAATGACCAAGATGACAAACGCACTGATTGAGTGCATGTTACACTCCTTTGTTACGCTTACACATAATAACTACTCTTAGTCATGATTGTCGAAACCCATGACATCACCCTTTTAATGCCCGCAGGAAAGGCCATGCCACCTGCATGTTGAGCCATGTTAGCATGATTGCTTTCATCTTCCTGCATTTGTAATAGCACAGCTCGTGATGCTTTATCTGCGCGCGGTAATAAACCCAAATGATGGGCCAAATGCGCTTCGACTTGGCGCTCAACTTCAACCACAAACCCGAGGCTAACCTTGTCTCCGAGTAATCCGGCGCCTGCACCTAGCATGATGGAGCCCATATACCAAAAAGGATTCAAGACACTGACTTTTCCGCCTAATGCCGATAGGCGCTCTTCACACCAGCCTAAATGATCGATTTCTTCGAGTGCGGCTTGTTTTAATTTTGTTTGCGTCGCTGAAGAGCCTGCTGTTAGGGCTTGACCCTGATACAAGGCTTGTGCACACACCTCACCACTGTGGTTGACTCGCATGAGTCCGATGGCATGGCGAGTTTCAGTTGGGCTTAAGGTCTTGTTCTTCACGTCCTTACCGGGGGACGGACGCAGTGTGGCGCGGGCTTGTGGGGGAAATATGCTACGTAGGCCTGTATCGACTTCTGTTAATAGGCGATCTACCCATGAAAAATGACTCACTTTGTCTCCTAATTTTGGGGTCTCGGCTTTACGAGCACCTGCGAAATCTGAGCCGCGACCGTTAGGGAGCGGAAGTTTTAAAATTTCCACTCCCTAACGGTCGCGGCTCGGATTTCGTTTTAATGAACACCCACCCAGCGCACTAAAAACATCACACAGCGTATCATTACATAGATTAAACTAAAATACGTCACCGCACGCATCCCTTGTTTAATCGATAAAGGCACGGCTTTCAATGTCAAATTGCCTGGCCCGACTGACAACGTACTGGTCAAAAAAGCTAGGCCTAATAATCCATAAAAATGCACGGAATAAAACCCTAATTTTGAGATCAAGGTTGGCATCAACACCGCATGCGTCACCGGCATAGGGAAATATAAACAAAACAGCGTTAAAAACCAAATGATTAAACGCGAAGAAGACTTAGAATCTGCCAGCATAGCATCGTTAAAGGTACACAGCAGCGGAATGAGTAAAAGGGGGGCGTAATACAACCAACCAAAGGGGCTCACCAAGATCATCAACACCAACACACACGACAAGCCTTTATGGGGGGCACCTTTTTCAAGTCGGTTAAAAAAGATGACCCAGGCACTGAGGAGTGCGACGACCAAAAACGCATATATCCCCTTCGCAAGCCCGACGCCATAGGCCGGATCGTAGGTTTTGGCAAGCGGATTATTGACGACTTGAACCAACACACGGAATAAAAATCCCATGATCGACATATTCCAATTCACCCCGTACCAAAAAATATGACCGCTCACCACTTGAACATAGTTTTTATACAGATCTGCGCCTAAAAAAAACAATGGGAAGATGCTCAAACCTATCGACCAAACCATCAGCCAGCCCGCTAAACGAAATTGTTTTTTTAACAGCGCATAAATCAACAAAAGGCCTGGAAATAGTTTCAGTGCAATCAAGCTGCCCCACCAAAACCCTGCCCAACTGTCTTCTTTTTTTAAATAGCAGGCATATCCCATGGCCAAGAAAAACAACATCACCCCACCAAATTGCAACATGATGGTATTCATCATCACTGGAAACGCGGCGACATAGAGCAGCAAAAATTTCAAATACTCTTTTTCGGTGATGATCTTGGGACACACACACTGCAGCGCTTTGTAAAGCCCCGCCAAACCGAGCGCAGTCGAAAAGCCAAGCCATAAACAAAACGCCACGGGATAACTAAAATAAGAAAAAAAAGAAAACAGCCATAAGGTGATTGGCGGGTTGGGATTCGCCGGCACACCTAGATTCATCCACAGCTGAATGCTTTTCATGCCATGTTCATAGGGTGTACCCCCATGCACTAATTCATTCGATGCAATATAATAAGAAGCAAAATCGAGCCCCCACTCGTGATGCAGGGCGAAATAACATAGCACGATGTAAATACACCCTAAGCCTAACCAGGCTTTTTGAGGGTTATGTGTGTCAACAATCATCATCTCTCTAATTTAACGATAAAAAAACTCTCATTATCCTACTGCGATTTGTGCCATAATCCTAGAACAACTGATCAATGCAGGGTAACCGCATCTTATGCGGAAATAACACTCGGTGCATCCGAGCGTTGATGCAGTTGCCCTACTGATAAATGAGGAGATACACATGTGCGGAATCGTTGGCGCCATTTCTGAGCGAAATATTGCGTCCATTCTCTTGGAAGGATTACGTCGCTTAGAATATCGAGGCTATGACTCTGCAGGTATTGCGCTCATTGATAAAACCTGTCATTTAAAACGCCTGCGCATCCAGGGTAAAGTCCAGGCCCTAGCAGAGGCCTTGCAAGAAACTGCCATTTCAGGTCAAGTCGGTATTGCGCATACTCGGTGGGCCACACACGGCAAACCCAGTGAGGAAAATGCTCATCCGCATGTTTCTCATGGCCAAATCGCCGTTGTGCATAATGGCATTATTGAAAATCATGATGCACTACGCCTCAAGTTATCGGAACTTGGCTATGTGTTTACCTCAGAAACCGACACCGAAGTCGCGGCTCACCTCATCCATTATCACTATGAACAACATGAGCAATTGCTTCGCGCCGTTCAAGATGCAGCCCATGAAATGAAAGGTGCTTTTGCGCTCGGCGTCATCCACGAACAACGCCCCAACGAGCTCATCGCTATCCGTAAAGGCAGCCCCTTGGTCATTGGCATTGGCATCAGTGAACGCTTTATTGCCTCTGATTCACTGGCTCTGCGCTCGTTCGCACAATCTGTGATGTATTTAGAAGAAGGCGATAGTGCGCTCCTCACGTCACACAGCGTCACTATTTTTAATGCCAAACATCAAGAGGTCTCAAGACCCACACATTCACTACCGATGGATGCCTATGCCACAAGCAAAGACGCTTATCGGCACTATATGCAAAAAGAAATCCATGAACAACCCAGTGTCTTAGCTGCCACACTTGAGGGCAAAATTGCAAGCCTTGCAGCACTTAGAGCCTCTTTTGGCAACCAAGCCACGCAACTTTTTCCGCAAATTAAGCATATTCATATTGTGGCCTGTGGCACCAGTTATCATGCAGGCATGGTCGGCCGCTACTGGCTGGAGACCCTGTGTCATATTCCCACTCAGGTCGAAATTGCCAGTGAATATCGCTATCGCGATATCGTGGTCTCTCCAGGCACGCTCCTTATTGCTATTTCGCAATCTGGAGAAACAGCCGATCTGCTCGCCGCCGTTCAAAAAGCCAAAACGCTAGGTTATTTAAGCATTTGTGCCGTGTGTAATGTCTCAAGCAGTAACCTGGTTCGCGAATGCGCCTGGTCTTGCCTCACCAAAGCTGGCATAGAAATTGGGGTTGCTTCAACCAAAGCCTTTACAACCCAATTGGCTGTTTTTTTAATGCTGGCCTGTGCGCTGTGTCAAGACGAACGCGCAGAGGAGATTCTGTCTGAATTGCAAGCGCTGCCTCAAGATTGCGATCACGTTTTAGAGCTCGCTCCAGAGGTTGAAGCCTTAGCGCCGCAACTCGCCAATAGAGCCCACGCACTCTTTATGGGAAGAGGTATTTTTTACCCTATCGCGCTAGAAGGCGCCTTAAAATTAAAAGAAATCTCCTATATTCACGCAGAAGCCTACCCAGCAGGCGAGCTCAAACATGGCCCGCTGGCCTTGGTCGACAAGGACATGCCTGTCATCGCCCTCGCCCCGCCCGGCCCTTTACTAGATAAACTTAAATCTAATTTACAAGAGGTGAGTGCACGAGGCGGGCAACTTATTGTCCTCACCGAACAAAGTACACAACTTGACAGGCTCGCGTATAAACTCATGACGCTCCCGCCGACACGGTCTTGGACTGCGCCGATTCTTTATACGATTCCGTTGCAATTGTTAGCTTATTATGTTGCGGTTGCAAAGGGGACAGATGTTGACCAGCCACGTAATTTGGCGAAATCGGTTACGGTTGAGTGAGTTCGCTGTCTAATTGAATGTCATTGCATGGATCCCCGCCTGCGCGGGGACGACATGATAAAAGTACGTCGTGTAATTTTAAATTGCTGAAGCAAGCTGACATCAGTTATACTCTATCCCTTTTGCGGACGAATTCATCATCATGTTTGAGCAACTTACTTCGCGTTTATCACAAACCTTTAAACAGCTGCGCGGGATTAGCCATTTTACTGAAAGCAATATCGAATCTACCCTCAAAGAGATTCGTTTTGCTTTACTTGAAGCCGATGTTGCCCTCTCGGTGGTTAAGCCTTTTATTCAATCTGTTAAAGAAGCGGCCATTGGCAAGCCCGTTGAGGCGCCACTTACCCCAGCGCAGGCCATGCTCAAACTTGTGCATGCTGAATTAGTCTTGATGATGGGCTCAACCAATGCCGAGCTGCAATTTAACACACAGCCCCCCGCTATTATTTTAATGGCAGGCCTTCAAGGGAGTGGTAAAACCACAACGGCTGGCAAGCTCGCCTCTTATTTAAAAAATAGAGAACACAAAAAAGTCATGTTGGCAACCACCGATGTGTACCGGCCTGCAGCTATCGAGCAGCTTCACCAGCTCGCCCAAAAAATTGACGTGCCTTTTGTAGACGCAACCCCACAAGACTTACCGCTTGATATTGCTAAACGAGCCATCGATCAAGCTAAAAAACAATACATGGATATCCTGATCATCGATACCGCAGGTCGGCTGCATATTGATGAAGCCATGATGGATGAAATTAAGGCGCTGCATCACCTAACGTCCCCTGCTGAAACCTTATTTGTGGTCGATAGCATGACAGGCCAAGATGCCGCCCTAACCGCTAAAGCATTTCATGAGGCCCTCCCTCTCACTGGTGTTATCCTCACCAAGGTTGATGGGGACGCGCGGGGAGGGGCCGCACTTTCGGTGAGGGCGCTGACCGAAAAACCCATTAAATTTATCGGAACAGGCGAAAAAATAGACGCCCTTGAACCCTTTTACCCTGAGCGAATTGCCTCACGCATCTTAGATATGGGAGACATGCTCACCCTTATCGAAGAAATTGAGCGTAAAACCGATAAAGAAACACAAGACAAACTTACCCGTAAACTCACTTCAGGCAAAGGGTTTGATTTAGATGATTTTAGAACGCAGTTAATGCAAATGAATCAAATGGGTGGCATCAATGAAATGATGAAAAAACTGCCAGGCATGGGCGCAATGGTCTCAAAACAGCTCCCTGGCAACATGAGCGAAAAACTGATGAAAAAAAACATTGCCATGCTAGATTCCATGACCATCAAAGAACGCAAACACCCTAGACTCATTATTGGATCACGAAAAAAGCGCATCGCTGTAGGCTCTGGCACCCAAATTCAAGACGTCAATCGATTACTCAAACAATTTGAGCAAATTCAAAAAATGATGCAAAAATTCATGAAGCCTGGGGCGATGAAAAACATGATGCGCGGGCTCGGTGCACTCAAAAATCCGGGTCTTGCAAATCTCTTTTCTAATAAAGAAGAAAAATAACGCTTCCCAAATGGTTAAATATTTCGTAAAATGCACCCCATTTTTTGAGATTTAAGGAAAATCATGGTTGTCATCCGTTTAGCTAGAGCTGGCGCGAAAAAACGCCCTTTTTACCACTTGGTTGTAACCGATAGCCGTCGCCGTCGCGACAGCAACTCGATTGAATCTGTTGGTTATTTTAATCCAATTGCCACCGGACAAGAAATTCGTTTACACATTGATCTTGAAAAAGTTGCGTATTGGAAAGGTGTCGGTGCACAGCTGTCTGATCGTGTGACTGCACTGTGTAAAACATTCGTTGCCAATCAAAAAACACAAGAAAAAGCGGATGCAAAAAAAGGATAATTGGGTCGTCTTAGGCCAGTTTGGCCGAGTACATGGTGTTCGTGGCATGATTCGAGTTCATTCTTACACAGCAGTTCCGGCTGATATTTTTCAATATCCTCAGTGGTCTTTGTGCGAAAAAAACACCTGGCGGCCCATTGAGCGCCTTGCTGAAGAGTACAACGACCAACGCATGATTGTGAAAATCAAAGGCTATGAGACCCGCGACGATGCGGCGATGCTCACCCAGCTCACGATTGGGGTTTTGCAAGAAACATTACCCGTGCTTGGTTCTGATGAGTTTTATTGTTTTGAATTGATTGGCATGACCGTGGTCAATACCCATCAACAACCCCTTGGCCAGGTGACGCAACTCTTAGAAACAGGTGCAAACGACGTATTGGTTGTCGAGGGGGAAAGCAAACATTTGATTCCTTATATCCACAACCGCGTGATTAAACACATTTCCAGAGACACCCGAGAAATTGTGGTTGAATGGGATGGTGATTTTTTATGACGATGCATTTAGGTGTCATCAGCATCATGCCCGAGCTGGTCGAACACATTCAACATGGCATCATCAAAAAAGCAGTCGAACACAACAAAGTGACGATCGACTGCTGGAACCCACGTGACTGGGCCGATAAACCCGCCTGTCGCGTTGATGACACCCCTTATGGCGGTGGGCCAGGCATGGTTATGTGTTACCAACCGCTTAGTGCCGCTATACGCTTTGCACGGTCATGCATGCCAAGTAAAACCAAGGTGGTTTATTTAAGCCCCCAAGGACGAACCATCAAACAAAGCGACTTGAATGCGGTCGTAGAACAACAACAGTCGTTGTTATTTGTCGCGGGACGCTATGAGGGCATTGACGAGCGCGTCATTGAAACCCATATTGATGAAGAATGGTCACTGGGCGATTTTGTCTTAAGTGGAGGGGAATTGGCTGCGATGGTTTTTATTGATACAATCGTGCGCTTGATCCCTGGTGTCTTAGGACATCCTGAGTCGGCAATAGCTGATTCTTTTATGAAAGGTTATTTAGATACACCCCACTATACAAAACCAGCTTGTATAGAAGGGCAAGACGTCCCCGCGGTTTTACTGAGTGGACATCGCGCAAATATTGAACGTTGGCGAACAAAACAGGCGTTAGGAAGAACTTGGTTAAAAAGACCAGATCTATTAACAAATTTAACATTAAGCGCCAGTGAAAACGAATTATTGGCTACATTTAAACGTGAACAAGGAACCAACCATGAGCAACATCATTGATGCCATTGATGCAGAACAAATGCAAAAAACCATCCCCGATTTTCAACCTGGCGATACGCTGTTGGTTCAAGTTAAAGTCAAAGAAGGCGCGCGCGAACGTTTACAAGCGTTTGAAGGCATTGTCATTGCAAAACGCAACCGTGGCTTAAACTCTGCATTTACCGTACGCAAAATTTCGCATAACGTTGGTGTTGAGCGGGTTTTCCAAACCTACAGTCCGCTGATTGAAAGCATTTCTGTTAAACGCAGAGGCGATGTGAGACGCGCTAAGCTGTATTATTTACGTAATTTGGCAGGCCGCGCAGCTAGAATTAAAGAGAAGTTAGCGACGAAGACTAAAAAAGAAGGGTAAGTTTTTTTGGTGGGTGGTGTAGTGAGCTTATTAGTTACCACGATCTGCCCCCTCGCCCGCGCCGGAAAATAGAGAAGAAAATTGAAATTCATCGCGGGAGAGGGCTGGGGAGAGGGTTGAAACTACTATTGCTAACCCTCTCCCCAGCCCTCTCCCGCGAATTACATCAAGAAAACACCCACCCTTCCGGCGCGGGAGAGGGGGCAGATTGCAGTCATCTGCATGGCATGGCGCACTTAGCGTTAAAAAAGGAATCCACATCATGATGGGAAATCTATTCAACGTTTTTGGTCCGTCTCCAATTAAACCGATTGAGCACCACATGAAAACTGCCCATCAGTGTGCGAGGCAGTTATACCCCTTCTTTGAAGCTATTTTGCAACAAGACTGGCAGCAGGCCACTCAGATTAAAGAACACATCGAACAACTTGAAAATAAAGCCGATCATATTAAGCGCGATTTACGTCTACATTTACCCACCGGTTTATTTTTACCTTTTGCGCGAACAGATTTACTAGAGCTCTTGCATCAACAAGACCGTATTGCCAATAAAGCCAAAGACATTGCAGGCTTAATCATTGCGCGTTCGATGCAATTACCTCCTCCCATTCAACCTTTAATTCTGCCTTTTTTAGCGCGCTGTTTAGATGCGTCTAACCAAGCCAGCAAAGCCATCAATGAGCTCGATGAGTTACTTGAAACAGGCTTTAAAGGCAACGAAATTGATATTGTTGAATCGATGGTTTTAAACTTAGATGCCATTGAAGAGGACAGTGATGCCCTCCTTGCTCAGATTCAGCGTGCTATTTTTGAGCTGGAAAGCAGCTTACCTGCAATAGAAATTGTGTTTCTTTACCAAGTTGTCCAATGGATTGGAACCCTCGCCGATATTGCACAAACTATCGGTGCTCGTTTACAAATCCTTATAGCAAGATAGAGATCTTATGGACTACACCCCTTATTTTCTTCCCGCCGCGGCAATTTTATGTTTTTTAATGACCTGGGGTGTTGGGGCCAATGACCTTGCCAATGTCATGAGCACCACCATGGGCTCAAAATCCATTAATATGCGTCAAGCCCTTTTTATTGCGGTCATTTTCGAATTTATGGGTGCATTTATTGGCGGTGCTGGTGTAACAGAAACCATGCGTGACGGCATCATCAATACGTCCTTACTCACCTCGACTCAACCGACGGTTCTCATCGAAGGCATGTTAAGCATCTTACTGGCTTGCACCATCTGGATGAACTTAGCCAGTTATTTGGGCGTGCCTATTTCGATTACCAATGCCTTAGTGGGATCGATGGTCGGTTTTGGCTGTGTGGTCTTAGGGCCTGAATCCATTCATTGGGGACAAGTTTCACGCATTGCCATCAGTTGGATTACCTCACCGCTGATTGCAGGCTTTGCAGGCTACGGTTTATTCATCACACTACAGCTCACGATTTTTGCACGACCCGATCCCTTACGCCAAGCA
The DNA here is from genome assembly GCA_026399205.1 of Gammaproteobacteria bacterium. GTDB lineage: Bacteria > Pseudomonadota > Gammaproteobacteria > Legionellales > Legionellaceae > 2-12-FULL-37-14. The sequence continues at coordinate 5,710 of JAPLRL010000058.1, read as the reverse complement.
AAGCGCATCATCCCCTTTTATTTATTTTTAATTGGCACGATTTTATCGTTCATCACGGTCTTTAAAGGGTTAACGCATTTCAACATTCATCTCAACATGAAGCAAAATCTCATCATCACCTTACTTTGCAGTCTTGCGGTGACCGTGTTTGGGACATTATGGCTCAGGCGCCTCCCGGAAGATCACATTCAACGCCGTCATGATCGCTTCGTTCAAGTTGAGCGCTATTTCGGTTTTCTCATGGCGCTCACCACCTGCGCGATGGTTTTTGCCCATGGTTCTAATGATGTCGCACTAGCCGTCGGCCCCTTGAGCATTATTTATAATTTAGTCAGCCATACCCACGGCCCTATGACCACCAGCAATTACCCGAATTGGATTGTATTACTAGGCTGTATGGGTGTTGTAACAGGCTTTCTCATGTATGGCACACACGTCATCGAAACCGTGGGCCGCTCCATCACCGCCCTCACCCCCAGCCGGGCCTTTGCCGCAACCTTAGCCGCTGCAACCACCATCGTGGTCTCAACCAGCACCGGCATTCCAGTTTCTGCAACCCAGACGCTTGTCGGCGCGGTCTTGGGTGTCGGGTTAGCGCGAGGTATCGGCGCTCTTAATCTTGTGGTTATTCGCAATATTTTTATGTCTTGGATGATTACCTTGCCCGCGGCATCGCTGTTAACGATTGGGAGTTATTTGTTGTTGCATTGGGTGATTGGGTAGATTTAGGGACACTGCCATTAAGTTCGGATGGTAGCCTGGATGCAGCGCAGCGAAATCCGGGATCAGTGGCACCGAATTCCCGGATTTCGCTGCGCTGCATCCAGGCTACCATCCTTAACTTTAAGAATCTTAAAACTCTTCCCATATTTCCACACCCTCTTTCGAAGACTGCGCATGATCCCGCAAACGTGAAATCCGCTCATATTTTTCACGCTCTTTGATTTGCGATGCGGACTGATGATGTGTTTTATCAAACTTTGCTAGAAAATAATCATAATCACTGATAAATGCTTTATCGATATCATGTGGGTTGCGTTTCATTGAACTGCTCATATTGCGAAAAAATAAGATTATATCATACTCAAATTTAATCACCACGGGTGAGCCTTAGCCTAACGTCGATGTATCCGAGCCGCGACACTATTGCCGAGTTTCGTCACTTAGACGATAATCGCTTCCTACAAAACATCACCAGGAACCCTAAACCATGCACCTCCCTAAAGTCGAGCTCCATACTCACCTTGAAGGCACTATTCCGCCAGAGCTTGCACTCAAGCTTGCTAAACGTAATAAAATTCAATTGCCAGCTGAGCGAATGTCACCTGATCTCACCACTTACGTTTATAGCGATTTTCTAGATTTCCTGCATGCCTATGACTTGGTTGCTGATGTGATTAAACATCCTATCGACTATTACGACCTCACACTTGACTACTTGGCTCGCAACGCTAAAGAAGGTGCGATTTACATTGAAATGATGTATTCCCCCGATCACGCAGAGCAAGCGACAAAAATTCCGTCTATCGAACACCTGCACGCCATTCAACAAGCGGTGGATGATGCGGAACATCAATTTGGCATCATCGGTAAAATTTTAATCACCGCAGTCCGTCATTTTGGTAAAGATGCGGCCATTCATGTGGCAACGCAAGGCCTACGTCAAACGGTTCCTTGTGTCGTAGGCTTTGGGCTCGGGGGCGATGAAATTCATTTCCCACCAGAAGACTTTGAAAGAGCCTATGCAATTGCGCACGATGGGGGGCTTGCTTGCACCATCCATGCGGGCGAATTTCAACCTGCACACACCATGCAAACCGCCATGACTTGCCTACCTATTCAACGGATTGGTCACGGAATTCAAGCCATTCACTGCCTAGAAACCCAAGCCATGCTCAGAGAGAAGAACATTACCTTAGAAATCTGCCCCACGAGTAACTTAACCCTCGGCTTAGTCCCCGACATCGAACATCACCCTTTACCGCAACTCATGCAAGCGGGTATTAGAACCTGCCTTAGCTCAGACGATCCGCCGTTTTTCAAAACTAATCTGGCGAATGAGTATAAAGTGGTACAAGAGGTGTTTCAATTTTCTAATGACACGATGTTGACGTTTACAAACAATGCGATTGATGCGGCGTTTGCGGATGAAGAAACGAAAGGGAAATTGCGGCAGAAAGTGGCCGCATTTAAGACGTTGTAAAAATACACGGGGATGGCGGATTTTGTAGGGTGGACAAAGGAGCCCACGATAAACTTTATGGATACTGCGAGCTTTAAGGGCGACGTGTCCACCGGTGGCTCCGAGTTACCGGTGGACACGTCGCCGCGGGCTTCCAGCAATGAGTAGGCACCCTGCTTAGCTCCTTTGTCCACCTGCCTGCTTTGTGCATTCTACAAGCTGTTGCCTCATCAATATTGCCGAACAAAAAAATAGCCGCGCATGACATTATCGCCTGATTCGTCTATAATGATTAAATCGAACGAAGTAATCATGATGGGGTCAAAGATGGAATCATTATCCGCAAACACAGCCAAAACACACTTCGGTGATCTTCTCCTCAAAGTACAACGAGAACCAGTACAAATTAATCGAAATGGGAAAGCCGTTGCTGTTGTTTTATCTGTAGATGATTACCAGCTTTTCGAAGCGCTGAAATTGAATGTCTTGAAGCAGCGGGTGGAGCAAGCAAAAGAAGCGATTTTGGCTGGTCAAGTGACCAACGGCGATGCTTTTTTTGATGATTTACTCAATGGGAAATTCGATTAACATGCCGTTGTATGTTTTAACAGAGCAATCTAAACAAGACCTGATTCAAATCCGTCGCTTTACGGTAGAGCGATGGGGTAATGAGCAGTCCATAAACTATTTGGGCGAGTTAAAAAAGACATTGCGGCTGTTATCAGAGATGCCTGCGATGGGAAAGAGCTGTTTTGATGATTTGGGAAAGAGTAGTTACCGATTTCCCTGTGGCAGCCATGTTATTTATTATCTGACAATGCCAAATAATAAAATTGTCATTGTTGCGATTTTACATCAAAGCCGAGTACCAGAACCCCATTTAGAGGGTCGTTTTAAAACGAGTACCTCAAGCCCCACTTCGTAAAAACAAATGTCGCGGAGCTGACGGACTTTGTAGGGTGGACAAAGGAGCCCACGATAAACGTTCCGGTTACTGCGAATTTTAAGGGCGACGTGTCCACCGGTAGCTCGGAGCCCTTTGACAGGCACCAAAAACGGCTCGCCTCCTAGCTAGCCCTGGTGGGCACGTCGCCTGAGAGTCCATCGTAACCTGTAAGCTCACAGTTAGGCTCATTTGTCCACCCTACGCGCCCGATACAACCGCCGGTGTTGACAGAAAACTCTATCGTATTGACATTTATTTTACATAAGATACAATTCCTCGTCCTTAAATTGTAAATAATTTGCATTTCCTCAGGAGGCGCCATGCCAGCACAGACACTGATAGCCCATGTACAACATACCCAATCGCTCATCAACAACTTAAAACTCAGCCCAACCACCACTGTTGAAGATATCCGCGACATATTGCAAGGTGCGTTTGATAGTCGTGATGATAGTGAACATCATAAACTTTATTTACAACTCGCTCTTTGCCTTCATTCAGACAAGAACCCTGAAAGTACAACACTTGCTAATGCCTGTATGAAAATATTAAACGAAATCAACGAAAAAAATGCTAAAAAACTAGAGGCAAAAAGTCAGCCCTTTATGATGCGCATGCTCAACAACTACATAGATTTTCTTAAAAAAATTGGATCAAAACTAACCAGATACCCTACTCCAATCGCCATTATTTTAGCTATCATTATAGGGATGCCTACGCTTGTTACGTTCATTGTCAGTATAGTCACAGTTGCAGGACAACTCCTTCTAGGTTTACCAAACTTCCTTTTGTTTAAATTAACTGACCGATTCTCTAAAGGTGGTATGGAGCGTCAACTATTACTCGCGCTAGACACAGAAGAAGGCCGAGACATCCATGACAAAGTCTCCCTCTATATCACCACGGCATTGAATGCACACGAAAGGTTTCAAGCCATGAGTGCATCGGATCAAGCGAACACAAAAAATGAGAGAATACAACGGGCAGAACGGGGAATCCTACTATCGCAATATGCCGGATTTGCGCTTCTTGTCTTCTCTGCTCGAGCCATATGGGCGTCTATCACTGCTGACTTACCTGAAAACAATAAAGTCGGATCGATTATTTTACGTGGGCTAGCAGCTATTGCGGCCATGATTGTGTTGCCTTTGTTTGCAATCTATACCAGTGTTAAAGTGATAGTGGAGTACGCCAGCTCTATTCCCGCTTTAGTTCTTGCTGCTTGTTCTGCACTCATTGCTGAGATCTGTGTTCTTCCTTTTACGATTAAAGATGCTATTTTTGGACCACCGGTTGTTGAATATACGGCAGAAGAGGCCGAGATAGTGTTGGACTCACTCCGCCATGCTAATAAACACACAGTGATAGTCCCTACGTTTGATGATCCACAGCATCAATTCAATAATCCTTCTTTGAGTCTTGTGCGTGAGCATATGGATGAGTATGAGGAAGAGGATGTTCCAACGGAGTTACCTAGCCAACAACAAGCGAGTGCCATAACAGGGCTTCGCCAACGGCATGTTCCTGCTGCTAATCAATCTAATACTGATCAAGCACGGATTGCTAATTCCGTAGATTAATAAAAATAGCCACCCTGACTCAATTGTCCCCGCCTTCGCGGGGATGACAGCTTTTATATTGCGGAAATAGAAGACTTTGTAGGGTGGACAAAGGAGCCTGCGATAAATTTTCAGGTTACTGGGAGCTTTAAGGGCGACGTGCCCACCGTGGCTCCGAGCTACCGGTGGACACGTCGCCCTGAGAGATCCTCTCATTTTTGAAAACTCCCTGTTTCTATAGGCTCAAGCAAGGAGTTTTCATTATATTATATTTACCATTTTGGTAGATGGGTTGGCTTGACTCGTAGAAGGAAGGTGCTAACAAAACGCCCAGTCATTATTTTGGGCCGGAACGATCGAGCTCGAAGGGGCCTGTCAGGGGGTAGGCATTTCAGTGCTCGCAAGCTGCGCGCTGAAACGCCCACCCCCTGCCACCCTTCGATAAAGTAGTGTGCCTGAGGCCAAAAATAATGACTGGGCTGCATCGCTATCTTAAAAAGGACTCATCTGCGCTCAGGGTATCAAAAATGAACCCTTCAGCGAAGTCGAGTTTTTTGTCCTACTCGATACAGCTATCTCATTGATTTTGGTTTTCGCTCCCCTTGAACGAAGGGTGGCAGGGGGTGGACGTTTCAGCGCGCAGCTTGCGAGCACTGAAACGTCCACCCCCTGACAGGCCCCTGAGAAACAGAACCATCAACCAAAATCAATGGGATAGCGTTTGTCTGGCACGGATTTTTTGATGAGACGAGCCAACCCATCTACCAAAATGGCAAATTATAAAATGAGAGGATTCCTCAGGGCGACGCCCGGGGGTTTCTAGCAATGAGAGGGCTCGGTGCCGGGCTCCTTTGTCCACCCTACTTGCTTTGTTCACCTTACACCTGTTGCATCAAAAGTAAATGTTACCGAACGACTTTTCGTTGCCTCATAAATCATGTTACCGAACAGAGACATTGTTAACATAAATATCCTCTATAAATACCCTAGCGGGGTGAAGGGGCCGGCAATGAGGCCCCTTCG
>JAPLRL010000019.1 GCA_026399205.1 Gammaproteobacteria bacterium | reverse complement strand
TAATTATACCGTAACTCCCCACGTCATCCTGAGCGCCAGCGAAGGATCTCCTGTTAATTAGCACATTCCTAGCTGGGGGAGATCCTTCGCTGGCGCTCAGGATGACGTGTACCTGGGTAGTTACATTATACCGAAATAAGCGACAACCCTTAAAATTTTTAAACGCTCCCCTCAACCCCCTCCATCCAGGCGACTTCCTTTAGGATCCGAGCGTACAAACACCGCTGGGGACGTTAGCTAACAACCCTACAAACCCTTCAACTTGAATCCGATATTGACATAAAAGCCGCTCACCGAGCAACGTCTCTCTTAAATTAAAGGGAAGCGTATCAAAAGGTTCAGCACAACCTAATAAACGTCGTTGCAGCCACGACAACCCAGCGTTATGCAGGACTAACTGATGCTTTTTTATTTGCTCACCTAGAAAAAATCGTACAGGAGAATGATTGATGCTATTTATATTTCGACCTGCTTGCTGTTTAAACTGAAATAGCTCTAACCAAAGTTGGATAAAACGATACTTTTCTCCGGCATTTAAGTTGTCTAGATTCAATCCTCTAAAAAATCCAGCGGGTTGAAAGGCGCTCACCAATTGCGTTTGTTCTAGCGGCAATAAACACGAAAGAACTTGCTCTAATGCATCCACTCGTGGAATCAATCGAGGAGGCAATGGGGCAAGATGTCGCAATAACAACGCCTGTAATGGCTGCTCAAGACCGCTCAGTAACTCAATTAAATCAACATGAGTGTGTAAGGATTGATCTAGCATTCCTGTAGACTTGGCTATATTTAAAATCGTCGGACGATTTTCAGGTAAAAGATGCCGCATCCATTCATGAATATCTGCGAGTGAATGTAATTGTAGTTTAGCACTACAAGTGATCAACAAGTAAGATTGCATGGCTGCAGAAAACGGAGCGAGGTACTGTGGTTGTAAATGCTTGATAAGTCTAGCTAAATTTGAAAGCGTGATGATGAGTTTTGAGTGTTCGATACTTAAAAAGGCGTCCAATGAATCATTGATTAAAATAAACCTAAACAACTCGTTTTTAAATATAAATAACAGCTCTTGTTGTATCAATGCTGGAAACAGGTTTAAAAAGTCGTTAAACGCACAAAGCGGGATGAGGGCTACCTGCATTTCATGCGTTAACATCGATACCCATCTGTATGCTTGCTGACCTAAATCACGTATAAATTGTTTCAAGGCGTCTCGTGTATCAAATATGATAGGATGCACTTGCGCCAAATTGGGCATCACGGTAGATACTAAGTCTGGATTATCAAATAACCAGCCAATAACTCGCTTATATTCATGATACTCCGATATTTTTAGCAACAAGCGACCTTGCGCTATGATTCGATTAAGAAGACGTTTCAATTCTATGCGCATCGCCCGACGAGCTCTATCATGTATCTCACTTTCTGAGCCACCGCGTCTATCCGCCCTCACTACCTCGATATATGCATTCAATAACTGACTTGATATAGGCTCTACGCTGGCATTAAGATTTAATATAAGTTTGAGTGTTCTCTCTGTTTCTTTAAGATCTGCCAAGATTAAGTTTTCTACGTCTACGAGGCCACAAAGAATTTGATAAAGAATGCGCTCCCCATGTGGCAGATCGCTCGCCTGATCTGCGGCTATCTTATCCGTTAAATCTTCGCCGATTCTGCGCGCTTCCATCTCTTCGGTACAGTACAAGGTAGAGAAGCGACCTGCTTTTTGATTTAATGCATGAAGGGCCGTCAATACAATATAAAAAATAAACTGTTGCACATGACGGACATTGGCTTTTTCAGCAATAGAGGCCATTGGGTCGGTTGAAAGGTAAAACCGATCGACCTGATCTATCAAAAATAATTGTTCAGGCTCAATGAACGTATGAAAATCATCACAAAGCGTCTCAAGCTGCGGTGAAAGCTTATTTTCCTCTTGAGCTATTAAGAAAGCTAACAGCAGATCTCTCAGCTGTTGGGGATCGCTAACCACATCGTTTTCCGGCCAAATGCCATCTGACACAAGTCTGCCAATAATGAGTCGTTGCTGATTGGTTGATAACCCTAAACAGCTTGCTTTCAAGTGCTGTAATAAACCAAGATTTTGAGTCTTTAAGACTCGATGAAGTTTTTCTACGGGGTCTTTAGGTTGATAGCTAGTTAAAAACTCAATCAAGGCTTGATTGTCTTCGATATTCACCATGCCTGTTAATGAATATCTATTGATTCTCCAACCGTAATGATAGGCGCCATCTTCTAACCAAATAGAGAGTTTCCCGGTCTTTAATCGCGCTGGTTTATATTTTAATAAATAACAACGGGGTGCATTAAGGTGTTCACGCAGACCTTCGATATCCAGTGCGCTGATCACCTCATCTTCAATAAGAGATGTGGCTGGCAACTGCTCTGGTAGGTCACGCGGCGGAGGGAGTATTTTTCTCTTCGAAAAGCTCACAAGCGCTATGTCAGGGTTCGGCGCAGGAATAAAATGACTTGCCGTGGGATCAACCGCATAGAACCACAGGGTTCCATTAAACTGCAGGCGCTCGATTTGCTTGACCTGTGATTGTGTTGAAGCGCTAACTCGATACACCTGCGAATTATTAAAAATAAAGCAGGTAGATTCTAAATAGAAATACTCAGCAGTTTTACTTTGCTCTCGCTTTTGCCATACACAATCGTTCGTTTGGTGCTCAATATCAGCAATAAAGACGTTTTTAAGTACTTCCCCTTCCATGGACCAACTCAACCAACAGTTGGGTTTTTGATCTTTAATAACAAGATAAGGGCCCATTATAGAATGCATTACAACTCCCCACATTTACGATTGGTAACGCCTACAAAGCCTTTATTACACTCCGATCAGTCCCCTCTCCCGCGCGCGGAACATTTGTAAGACCCATATGTTGAACGCGGGGGAGGGTTAGGGAGGGGGTATTCGAGTGTAAAAAACTTTACGGGCGTTACCTTATTACTCTAACATCCAATCCATACCCAATCATCATCCTTATGTTCTAGAGCCCTCATTGGCTCCTTCTTCCATAAACTCAAGACATATCCACCACCACCAGATCCCGTGGGTTTGACCACTGTTGCCCCCATACGCGATAATGCTTGCATATGGTTATCAAGAGGTTCATTAATCAAGTCCCATTCACGAAAACAGAGTGAGGCTTGATTCATGCTTTCAACCAGTAATGGCCAACCAGTTGCCTCATCCAATACCAAAGCCTTACGTGCTTTTTCAACGCAATCACTCATTGTTTTATCAATGGCGACAGCGTTATCAGCATGCTGCTCCCACATCTGCTGAACTTTAAAAATACACTCAGCTGTAATGCTTTTTTGTCCACAAGACGACAGTAGCCAACGCGGTTGCCAATGTTGCACGAGGGGTTGAGCTACACCATTTTTAAAAAATTGTCCGGATGTTGCAGAAACACCGACAATATCTAAGCCACTGCTTTTTCCATGAAATAAATGCTCTAACTCCGTTGCAAAGTGAAATAGCTGGCCCTCACTCACCCATTGCTGGAATACAAACCAACGCGCCACCGCAACACACAAGGCAGCAGATGCGCCCATCCCTACGCCAATCGGAATGGTATTTTCAAGATGAAACAAACCCGATGCATCTTCAGATGTGCGCCCAACTAAACCTAAACCATGGGTTAATACGCGCTTAAATAACTCTTGTAACCATTCATTGCCATCGACTTCTAAACGACACACATCAGACATGGTTTGATATTTGAGCGTAAACGATTTTGAGAAAAGCGGAAACACTAGCGCGCCATGGCCACGTAATACCGCATGTTCGCCGGCTAAAATCCATTTGCCATAAGTGGTCGTTTCAAAATCAAAGTACATCATAGGCTTTAAATAAACTCTCTTTAAAATAAACAGCAATATCCTGTTGATCAAGACGATACATCAGATGAATCGTAGAACCTGCATCCATGGTCACCAAAGGACCGTCGTGATGCGTCTCCCAATACTGTTGACACTGAGTTAAGACGTCTTGGCACGCAGGAATACGATAAGAAAAAGGCACGTCGCTTGTTTCAAACAAGTGGTGCATATCCGTAAATTCATCAAAGCAGATCTGATACATGCTCCCCCAATCTTGGTTTTGCATGGCCGATAATAGCATTGTTAAACGTTTTGAGGCCCTTTCAGCCCGCCCTGCATACTGTGGGCTGGTTTTAACACGTCGATGCGCCTCTGATGACGACACCTCTTTTTCATGGCGCGAACATATCACCACTTGATGAATCAATTCAGGATAAGGCGTGGTCACCGCCTCGACCTGCTCACCCTCCCATAAACACCAAGGGGAATAAAATGAACGACAAGACGACCCTGAACCCAATCGACTAAACGCTGCTTGTTCATCTGTGGTTAGCTCAGGTTGTTCGGTCAACATAGATAAAGCAGATGCTGCACATCGCGTCAATGCAGCAAAACTTGAGGCAGAACTTGCAATACCGATGCCTAATGGGAAATTGTTTTCTGATGACACTCGAAAGCTGCCTTGATATCCGAAATGATCTTTTAGGCGTTTTAAATGCGCTAAAAAGCGGTGTTGTGCGGCGGTTGAGAGTGTTGAGCCATTGCAGGGCACCCAACAGTCTTCCCCCTTCCCCACCGCCTCCAAACACACAAAAGAAAGCAGATGCTTTAAGGTATAAGAAAAAGAGGCATTATCAGGTAAATTACTCCCTGCATCGCGTTTGCCCATATATTTAATCAGTGCAATATTCGAGGGCGCTTGAGCGTACCATTTCATCTCATCGTTCCTCATCGACCGGGTTCATCGTGCCATAATATTTTATGGAGCTGAAGTTGTAGTCTCACCGGCACTTTGTCTTCTAAAATCCATTCGGCCAATGTTGTGGGTTTAAGCTGTTCCCAGCTGGGTGAAAATAAAACAGTTGTTTTGTCTGATAACGCTTGAGTACGCACGATATCTACCGCCCAGTCATAATCTGCTCGGCTACAAATGACAAACTTAATTTGATCGGTTGATTTGATGACATCAAGATTAGATAGCTTGTTTTTATCTGCTTCAAGAGAGTCTGGTGTTTTTAAATCCATGACAATCATCACCCGAGGATCAACGCCATCAATCGCGAGCGCTCCACTGGTTTCTAATGAAACCTTAAAACCGGCATCACATAACGCCGTTAATAATTCAAAACACAAAGGCTGCGCTAAAGGCTCACCTCCGGTGACACAAACATACGCAGTGCCGTAACTTGAAATGTCAGATAAAATATCAGGAATGCTTTTATGTTTTCCACCACGGAATGCATAGGTCGTATCGCAATATTGGCAGCGCAATGGGCAACCCGTTAGGCGAATAAATACGGTGGGGACACCTGCGGTTAACGACTCGCCCTGAATGGAGTGAAAAATTTCTGTTATTCTGATTTTATTTTGCATGCGTTAGTCTGACTCTACAGCGACTCCAACTTACTCTTGGCTAATTGCGCAGCTGCTGTATCTGGATAATTTTTTATAACCTCGCGTAAACGCTGTTTTGCTTCATCTTTTTTACCTAACGCACTCAATGCATAGCCCATTTTTAATGCGCTGGCAGCGGCTTTACTGGAGTTAGGAAATTGATGTAACACGATATCAAAATGCTTCATTGCCTCAACCGGCTCGCTTTTTGCTAAGTACAGCTCACCCATCCAATATTCAGCATTGGCTGTATAACCGCCAGTTGGATATTGTTTAACAAATGCTTGCATGGCCGTTAACGCATCGCTATAGCGCTTGGCTTTAACTAAATCATAAGCCGCTAAATAAGCAATTTGCTCATCAGCCGGATTCATGGCATTGGCTGGCATCAACCCTGTTTTCACTGCATTAGACACGGGTGGTGGGGTGTTGACCTCAACAGCGCTTGGAGCCGCTTGCCCTGTTTTCGTAGAGGATTCAGCAACAGGAACTTCAATGTTAGAACTAGGCTGCTTTACCACCATCGCGTTATTTAATCTTGTATCAAGGTCTTGTTTCAATTGCTCAATGGTGTGTGCTTGAACTTCAAGTTCGCCTCGTAAGGCTTGAACATCTTGCTGCAATGCCCTAATTTGCCCTGGTAAAGACACATCCTGCGATTTTTCTTCCGGAAAGGTCTGGACAATCGGAGTATCATTCACAGCAAGTTGTTGTTGTTTAGGCGCTTCAATCGCAGCAGTCGGTGGCGGTCTCACGCCGTCATCATCAAAAACAGTGAAATGATCACTGTCATCAACAACAGGAGCCTCAGCATACCCCTGAGACATCAGGAGAATGCCGAGCATTAAACCACAGGAGACTTTCACCCGTCGCATCATTATTTAGTAGCCTCATACAAAAATTCTGCACGTCGATTTTGTGCATGAGAATCTGCATCATGGCCGGTGTTAATTGGACGCTCTTTTCCATAACTTACTACACGCATTTGTTGTGGAGACACGCCTTCCATTTTGAGCACATCAGCAACTGCATTTGCCCGTCTTTCACCCAGTGCAACGTTATATTCACGGCTTCCGCGTTCGTCGGTATGACCTGCGATCATCACCCGTGCACCAGGATGAGATTTAATATAATCAGCTTGAGCGTGTAAGGATGGCTCATATTTAGGGTTTAATACACTGTCATCGTAAGAGAACAAATAAAGTTGATTATGCGGCGCTTGCGTTGTATAAGATTCGCCCGCACGTTGTCCGGGGAAGTGTGTAAACTGCCCTAAGCCATTTGCAGAGGCTTCATCACCATAGCCACCTTCATAATTACCATGTGTTTTAGAGCAAGCAGCCAACATCACCAAGGCACCGACTATTATTGTTTTTTTTAACCCATTTGCAACGTGCATTTTGTTCTCCATATTCAAAAGGAGACGATTTTACATGGGTTTTGTGAGGATGGCTATCCTTATTTAACGCCATTCTTAACTTTCACTCGACTCAATCCGAGCCGCGACCGTTAGGGAGCGGAAGTTTTAAAAGTTCCGCTCCCTAACGGTCGCGACTCGGCTAGATTACTCGAGAAGTTGAGCATCGCGTTTGCTTTTAACGAGCTCGTAGACCTTCTCTGCCCATTTGTGGTGTGATATACCCTGAAGAGCGATTCCAGTTTCTAGCCCCCCAACCATAATTATTATAATAACCATCCCCCCAGTTCATCGGACGATACCCATAATAGCTAACAGAATAGATATAATCTTCATCGTAATCAGGAGAATAATTTGAGCTCGTCGTCACACAACCAGATAACATCATACAAGCCACCAATGCCATGCGAACCCGCCATTGATTTTTCATTTTCATCATCCTAACAAGCGTTTATTTAGTTAAGTATGGACGATAAATAGAAAAACGTTGGTTACCCTCGACTTTACGAAAACTGATGAGGACTACGTCATCCCGAGCGAAGCGAGGGATCCCCTCGTAATTGCAGGAGAGCCCACGGGCTCGGGCTCGAAAAAAGCAGATTAAGCCAACCGTAACATCCGCAGCTGCTCAAGATAGGCAGAATACGCCGCCTCTACGTTCACATAATCGCGAGACGCTAAATACACCGATAACGATCCATCATCACGCACATCATGCGCCTGCCAAACCACATTTTGACGCAGACGTTGTAAGCGGACAAAGCTCCGCTTTTGAGTGACTAAATAAAAATTTCGATAGGTTTGAGCATGGCGTTGTTGTATTGCCCTTACGTCTGCCGCCATTTCATGCCCTGGGAAATAATTTGCCATGGAGTAATCCCGGTTATTATGAACAGCAATTATTTTGCCTTTGGGTAACAAGCGCAGGATCGTTTTAGCCAGTTGCTTAACCTCAATTGCAGCAGCTGGAGAATAATGGCTTTCGCTGCGGAGCGTTGTTTTAATCCCCTTGTCAGAAAAAATACGATTAGGGTCAAACTCATAACGCTGATGGCGTAATACAAACCGAATATGTCTTTCCCCAGAGTGCACCAGGGTTAATAAACTCCCGCCATGGCGTTTAATATAAGTCAGCGCAGCGCGTTTTGCGGTTTTTTCATTTTGATGAACATGTACAAAATTTTTCCCATGTCCATGGGAATATTTAATCACTTTTACAGCGGTATTGCCTACATACACTATCCGTGTCTGGGTTGTTAAGGTTGATGCCATCGCAGTCGCTGCCCATCCAAAACAAAAAATAAAAAAAATAAATTCTCCAACGGCCATTTTTAAAGTATAATTCGGGCACCTTGTTTTATGTTGGGCTGCTCTGATGCGTCGAATGATCCCATATTTGTTTATTGCTTTGCTATTCACCGCCCTTACCCCTTATCTCATCGCTAAACCAGTGCCGCCTCTTGAATCTACGCAAACCAAAACACAAATTCAACTTTATCATGATTCCGGACAATACCTTCACGAAATCAATGCCGTTGTTCAACGCGCCTCTCGTTATATTAACAAGCAAGTGAAACAAAATAATCTTCGTGTTCACCCTAAAAAACTAGCCATCGTCTTAGATATCGATGAAACCAGTTTAAGCAACTACCCGGTGGTCACTAAAGCTGATGTTTCAGGCGATACCCCCCGAATCTTTGAACACATCTTAAAAGGCGTCGATCCAGCAATCAAGCCGGTTTTGCACTTATATCAACAGGCGAAAAAAGACGGGATTGCCCTTTTCTTTATTACGGGTCGGCGCACAAAGGTGTGCCCACTCACTGAGCTCAATTTGCAGCGCGCCGGCTATAAAAAATGGGCGGGTTTATATTGTCGACCACAAAATGACACCACGCGCTCGGTGTCTCCTTTTAAAAGCCAAATGCGTAAAACCCTCACCGAACAAGGCTATTTCATCATCGCAAGCATTGGTGACCAAAAAAGTGATTTAAGTGGCGGTTATGCTGAAAAAGGCTTTAAAATACCCAATCCGTTTTATTACTTACCCTGAGTCGTTCATATGAAACAAGACCTTAGCCTTGCATTAAAGCACATTCGAAACCAGGCCCCCCTTGTTTTAAATATCACTAATCTGGTCACCATGGATTTCATTGCCAATGGCCTACTTTGCCTTGGTGCTTCGCCCATCATGAGCAACGCAGTTGAAGAACTTGATGCACTGGTGTCCTTGAGTGCGGCAGTGGTGATCAATTTAGGCACCCTCAACCCCGCATTTTTGGACATGGCGGATAAGGCGTGCAAGCTCGCTAATCTTTATGATAAACCCATTGTGCTTGATCCTGTTGGGGCTGGTGCCACAGCTTATCGCACCGAAGCTGCCATTCATCTTCTTAAGACCTATCGCATCAATATTATCCGCGGTAATGCCAGTGAAATTACAGCCCTTTCGGGTGCTTCGCACACAACAAAAGGGGTAGACAGCGCTATACAAACGCATGAAGCGATTGATAGTGCCCACTCTCTTGCGCATGCGTATCAAACAGTTTTATGTATCAGCGGTCAAACTGACCTTATTGTCAATGAGAGTCGTGTTGAACCGCTTCGACATGGATCTCCTCTCATGCCACGCGTAACTGGCTCTGGTTGTTTATTAACCGCGGTCGTTGCAGCTTTCCATGCGGTTGAGGCAGACGCATTTCAGGCCGCTAAATTAGCCACACTTTATTATACACTCTGTGGTGAACGCGCCGCACACCACACGATTGCACCTGGCAGTTTCAAAGTTTCTTTTTTAGATGCCCTCGCGCTTTATGAATAATCTAGGAGCCTAACATGTCTCAATCCACCCGCCCTATTGTGTTAACCATTGCAGGCACAGATCCCTCAGGTGGCGCGGGTATTCAGGCAGACATCAAAGCTATTTCTGCAAATGGCTGTTATGCGGCGTCAGTGATCACAGCCCTTGTTGCACAAAATACCTGTGGGGTACAGGGTATTCATCCTATTCCTGCTTCGTTTGTCACACAGCAATTAGATGCTGTTTTTCACGACTTACAGGTCGCAACCGTTAAAATAGGCATGATAAATGACCAAGCCATCATGGCCGCTATTGTTTCCGCACTGATTAAATACCCTCCCACTGCGGTTGTCCTTGACCCTGTGATGGTTGCTAAAAACGGCAGTCCTTTATTAAAACCAGACGCCATCGATTCGCTCAAATCCGTTTTATTTCAACATGCAACACTGATTACACCCAACTTACCTGAAGCTGAAGCTTTGCTGCAAACGACAATTCGCACCCGAGACCACATGACACAAGCCGCCATTGCACTCGGCGATCAATTTGGTTGTCATGTCCTTATTAAAGGCGGGCACCTCAAAGAAGACCGTGCGGCTGATGTCCTGTTTGATCCTGAACACGGATCCACCTATTGGTTTGAAGAACAACGCATTTATACCAACAATACACACGGCACCGGGTGTTCGCTATCTTCAGCCATTGCCGCAAACCTTGCCAAAGGTCATGGGTTAAAAGAAGCCATATCTAGAGCCAAACATTACCTGACGCAAGCCATTGAAGCCGGCAAACATCAAAAAATAGGTCATGGTGCGGGTCCGATTGATCATTTCTATTTTCTAGATTCACTTGAATTAAATACAACAAAGTTTTAACCTAACCGATTTCACTTATCTTTACGAAGAGCATATGCAATATATAGCGCAACATAACATGATTAAACAACAACTTAGAGCCACAGCAGTGCTTGATGAGCACATTTTGTCTTTATTTGAATCTATACCGCGCGAACAATTTGTTCCGCCAGCCTATCAGGCGTTCGCTTATTCTGATATGCAAATTCCATTTAACCACACGCAACGCATGATGACCCCATCCGAAGAAGGTCTTTTACTGCAAGCCCTAAAGCTCCAAGGACATGAAACCGTCCTCGAAATTGGCACTGGCACCGGATTTTTAACTGCACTCTTAAGCAGGCTCTGCAAAAAAGTTGTGAGTGTCGATATCGACGCTGACCTCATCACGCAGGCAAAGAAAAAATTAAATAAGCATGATTGCCATAATGTCGAATTGTATTGTGGAAACGCTTATGAAGGCTGGCCATCCCTTGCACCTTATGACTGTATTGTCTATACCGGTGCATTGGCGCAGTTAAAAGAAGCCTTGTTCGTGCAACTACAACCCCAAGGTCACTTATTTGCAGTTTTAGGTAAGGGCAATGCCATGCAAGGCCAATTATATACCCTGCAAGCCAATAAAATGAAAACACTCACTTTTATTTTTAATACGAATCTCCCGGAGTTAACTCCGATGCATAGCGTTCATTCATTTATTTTTTAGGGTGTTTTGTTGTCATGAAAAAATATTGGACTAAACGTCATCCCGAGCGTAGCGAGGGATCTCCCGCTACTGGGTGGAGATCCCTCGCTACGCTCGGGGTGACGTTGTGTTTAGCTTCCAACGCCCACGCTATTGACCTTCTCGATGTTTACCAAGATGCCCTCGCAAATGACACCCAGTTTAAAGCCGCTTACAGCACCTATCTATCTACCGCCGAAGCACTTCCACAAGCGATATCTTCCCTGCTGCCACAAATTACCATCTTAGGCCAAGGAGCTCGTAATAAAGAAAACGCAGTTGCAGGCATATTTAGTATTGATACCACCTTTTATTCGAATCAATTTCAACTCTTAGCATCACAAACTATTTTCAATTTTCAAGCCTGGAAAACAGTCTCTAAGGCGACTGCCGCTGTCAAATCAGCTCAAGCCACATTTAATAATGCTGCGGAAGATTTGATGCTCAGAATCACCAATGCTTATTTAGATGTCCTCCTCTCGCAAGATACCTTAAATTTTTCCGAGGCTAAAAAAAGAGCAAACAAAAGGCAATATGACCAAGCAAACGAGCGCTTTAAAGTCGGGCTAGATGCGATTACCTCGGTGTATGAAGCAAAAGCAGCTTATAATCAATCGGTAGCCGAAGTCATTGCTTCTAAAAACAATCAAATTAATAAAAATGAAAATTTACGCCGCTTAACCAACCATATCTATGAATACCTAGCTCCCCTCAGAAATGGTAAAATTCCTTTAATTAAACCTGAACCCAATAATATTGACGAATGGGTCAACACAGGCTTAAGACAGAATTACAACCTATTAGCAGCCAAATACGCGCTTGAGGCGGCGCGCGAAAACATCAAAGCACAAACCGCCGGAAATTGGCCCACACTGAGCCTGCAAGGCAATGCCTCGACCACTAATAATAATGTCGATGTCACAAGCTCTGTGTTCATTCCTGATCAATTAAATATGGCTGCAGTTGCGTTAAACATGAACTTTCCAATCGTACAAGGGGGCCTCGTGCTCTCCAAAACCAGGCAAGCAAA
This sequence comes from Gammaproteobacteria bacterium, assembly GCA_026399205.1. Lineage (GTDB taxonomy): Bacteria > Pseudomonadota > Gammaproteobacteria > Legionellales > Legionellaceae > 2-12-FULL-37-14. The sequence continues at coordinate 15,507 of JAPLRL010000019.1, read as the reverse complement.
ATATGATTTTCAAACGTCTAGCGAACAACTCGAATCAACTTATCGCGATGTGGTCGTCAATAGCCGGATTAGCTTTAACACCATTATTGATAGCATCAGCAAAGTCGAAGCAGATCGACAAACCGTGATTTCCCGTGTCAATCAAGTTAATAGCACCGAAGCACAATTTGAAGCCGGTACCCGCACCATGGTCGATGTGACCAATGCGCAAGAGCGACTATTTGAAGCACAAGAAGAACAAGCTGCAGATCAATACAATCTCATTCGAGCCATGTTGAGATTAAAATATTTAGCGGGGACGTTAAACGTGAACGACCTCTCAGAAATTAATGCGTGGCTTGCCACCACCCGGATTAACCAATTTGCCCATAAGAGACCATAATGCAACCGACTGCTTTAGAAAAGAAATTATTACATTATACCGGAAAAGCCATCCATGATTTTCAAATGATTGCCAAAGGCGATCGAGTCATGGTGTGCTTATCTGCGGGTAAAGACTCCTTTACGTTGCTGAGCATCTTGAATATGCTCCGTAAACGTTCTGGGTTTAAATTTGAGCTGTTTTCTTTTACGCTCGATCAAGGGCAACCCGGATGGAATGACACAGCTCTTCGCATTTGGCTTGAAGAGAGCGGCATTCCTCATGCAATTATTCATCAAGATACCTACCAAATTGTAAAAGAAAAAATTCCGGAAGGAAAAACATACTGTTCTTTATGCTCTCGTTTAAGACGCGGTATTATTTATCGCTATGCTGAAGAACATGGGTTTAATAAAATCGCCCTAGGCCACCACCGTGATGATTTAATTCGTACTTTGCTCATGTCTATGTTTTATAATGGGGAAGTGCGCTCGATGCCACCTAAGCTCTTGAGCGATGATAAAAAGCATGTGATTATCCGCCCTCTTTGTTATGTTCAAGAAAAAGATACGATTGCCTATGCAGCGGATCAGGCTTATCCTATTATTCCTTGCAATTTATGTGGGTCGCAAGAAAATTTAATGCGTAAAAAAGTAGGGCGACTTATTGATGACTTAGCGAAAGATAACCCTAAAGTGCCTAGCAATTTACTGCATGCACTGCAAAGTATCAAACCAAGTCAACTGATGGACCAGTCGCTCTGGAACTTTCGTAATCTCGGGGAGCCTTCGCTCGCCGAGATTGAGCAAGCCATTCCTTTTGTTACTGATGAGATGAATCATGACTAATACACATCATCCCGAGCGCAATACACGTCATCCCGAGCGCAGCGAGGGATCTCCGAAAGCCGGCACCATACATAGATCCCTCGCTACGCTCGGGATGACGTGCACAACTTACCGAGATCAACATTTTAAATTTGACTTCATTGCAGCGATCGTCGTCTGTTTGGTCGCCATTCCGCTTTGTTTAGGCATCGCACTGGCATCCAATGCCCCCCTATTTTCAGGGCTATTAGGTGGCATCATTGGAGGAATTCTGGTTGGAACACTCAGCGGCTCTTCAGTGAGTGTATCAGGCCCTGCCGCGGGTATGGCGACAGTTGTGGTGGCGGCCATTGCTAACCTTAATGGCTTTCAAAACTTTTTGCTCGCGTTAACACTTGCCGGCCTGTTGCAAATCATGATGGGGGTTTTTCGAGCAGGGTTTATGTCTGACTACATCCCGTCTAACGTTGTTCAGGGTTTATTATGTGCGATCGGCATTTTGCTGATTGTCAAACAATTGCCACTGGCTTTTACCCTCTCTCAAAATCTCTTGGAGCTTAAAACCCATCTACTTGAAACCACTGAAGAGTTAGCGGTGAAACCTGTTTATACGCTTTACTATCATCTCAATGGTGGCGCTACATTGCTGTCTTTAATTTCATTTGCCATCCTGATCTACTTTGAAAAAACCAAACGGCGTTTCATCCGCCGTATTCCTGCATCCATTGTCGTGGTGATTGTCAGTATTTTACTCAATGATTTATTTGGCTTTTTAGGCTCAAGCTTCGTACAGACCTCGCCACAGCTGGTGCAAATTCCTAAACATGATAATTTTCTTGCTTTTTTACACAACATCCAGTTCCCTAATTGGCAGGCATGGAGCAATCCTGCGATTTACTTAAATGCGCTGATCATTGCGATTGTCGCCTCTTTAGAAAGCATCTTAAATTTAAAAGCCGGTGAAAAGTTAGATAAGAAAAAACGTCCCTCACCCGCCAATCAAGAGTTGATTGCACAAGGCATCGGTAATCTTGCAGCTGGTCTATTGGGTGCGATTCCAATTACTTCAGTGATTGTCAGAACGTCAGTGAATATTCAAGCGGGCTCTAGAACAAAAATGTCGGCCATCTTGCATGGGGTGTTTCTCTTGTTTGCTATTTTATTTATTCCTGCTTTTTTAAATAAAATCCCCCTCTCAGCATTGGCTGCTATTTTGATTTTTACTGGATATAAATTAACTAAGCCATCGATTTATAAAAACATGTATCGACAAGGGCTCAACCGCTTTATTCCTTTTATTGCGACTGTCGTCAGTATTGTTGCGTTTAATTTATTAGAAGGCATCCTCATCGGCTTAGCCATTAGCTTTTTTTATATCCTCAAGTCTCATAGCCAGGCGAGATTAGATATTATCAAAGAAAACCATCCCAATGGGATGACCCATCGCTTGGTCTTGCCGCAACAAATTAGTTTTTTGAATAAAGCGTCACTGGTTGCTGAAATGAATGATATTCCGCATCAATCAAACCTCATCATCGATGCGCGCTACGCCAATTATATAGATCAAGATATCATTGAGTTTATTCAAGAGTTTCGCGATGGTAGAGCAAAAAACAACCATATTTCGCTCGATCTCATTGGATTTAAAGATCACTATGACATTCATAATTTCATCGATTTTATTAATGTCACCACCTATGATTTACGCTCATCTCTACACCCGGCTGCGGTCTTGAGCATTCTAAAAGAAGGTAACCATCGCTTTTTAAATGACACCAGAATCCATCGAAGTGCTAAAATGGATATTCAACAAACCTCGACAGCCCAGAACCCAATTGCCGTTGTCCTTGCTTGCATTGACTCAAGAGTGCCTGTAGAGACTATTTTTGATATGAGTTTTGGCGATTTATTTTGTATTCGAATTGCGGCTAATGTCATTAACGATGATATTTTAGCCAGCATCGAATATGCCTGTGCCGTTGTAGGGGCAAAGCTCATCGTGGTCTTAGGCCATACCCAATGTGGCGCCATTCAAGCTGCATGTGATGGGGTTGAAACAGGGCATCTGGGGACCTTGCTGGCTAAAATAAAACCCGCTATTTTGGCAAGCACTCAAGCCATCGCCACACACACGAACCAAGAGATGTCGTTTATTCAACAAGTCACCCAATGTAATGTCGCCAACACCATGTTAAAGATTTATCAAGAAAGTGGCATCTTAAAAGACATGATTGAAGAGGAATCTATTGGCATTGTGGGCGGGGTTTATGATATCAGCAGTGGTTTCGTAACCTTTAATGACTACTCGAGCGTACTGAATCAACTGCGCGCTAAAAAACACGACACTTTAGCTAAAAAAATAAGTTTGCTTTTTAATTATAAAGCGCTTTCATAAAAAGGAATCCACACAATGCGCGCAACACACTGGTTATTGACCACTTTAAAAGAAACCCCGAGCGAAGCTGAAATTGTTTCACACCAACTCATGTTACGTGCAGGCCTCATTAAAAAATTAGGATCTGGGCTCTATTCTTGGATGCCCGTTGGACTCAAAATTTTAAGAAAAGTGGAACAGATTGTCCGTGAAGAAATGAATAAAACTGGTGCGTTAGAGCTTTTAATGCCAGCGGTACAACCTGCAGAACTTTGGCAAGAAACAGGTCGCTGGGATACCTTTGGCGGGCAACTCTTAACCATGACTGATCATCAAAAACGAGATTACTGTTTTGGTCCGACCCACGAAGAAGTCATCACCGATATCGTGCGCTCTACCTTTAGCTCATATCAATCACTCCCCATCTCCCTTTATCAAATTCAAAGCAAATTTCGAGACGAAATCCGCCCACGGTTTGGGGTCATGCGTGCCAGAGAGTTTCTCATGAAAGATGCCTATTCTTTTCATCTGGATAGCGCGAGTTTACAAACCACGTATGATGCCATGTATCAAGCCTACTCCAATATTTTTCAGCGTTTAGGCCTGACATTTCGTGCAGTAGAAGCAGATACCGGTGCAATTGGTGGCTCTTATTCACATGAATTTCAAGTGATGGCACAAGCAGGCGAAGATCTTATTTTTTATAGTACTGAAAGCCAGTATGCGGCAAACGTTGAAAAAGCAAGCTCGCTAGCGCCTGCGCCTGCGTCCACGGCCCCTTCTGAACTCATGGAGCGCGTTCATACCCCTGATTTAAAGTCGATTGAGGATGTGTCTGCCGCTTTACATATTCAACCCCATACCATGCTCAAAACGCTCTTAGTCAAAGGTCGTGAAGTACCGATTGTCGCATTAGTACTTGCAGGAAATGATACGCTTAACCCGATTAAAGCTGCCAAACACCCACTGGTTCACGATCCGTTAATCATGGCTTCTGAAAGTGAGGTACAGCTCCCTATCGGCTATGTGGGTCCACTGCATTTATCCATCCCAGTCATTGCCGATCATGTGGCTGCAAGTCTTGACTCTTTCGTGTGTGGCGCCAATGAAAAAGATTACCATGTGCAGCATGCTGCTTGGCATCGCGATGCCAGTTACACCGAGGTGGCTGATTTGCGCACCGTACAAGAAGGCGATATCAGCCCCGATGGAAAAGGTATTTTGAAATCCTGCCGCGGCATTGAAGTAGGCCATGTATTCCAATTGGGAGATAAATACACCAAAGCCATGCAACTCACGCTGACCAACCCAGAAGGTAAACCACAATATCCCCTAATGGGAACTTATGGTCTGGGGATTTCTAGAGTTGTTGCCGCCGCAATTGAGCAACATCATGATGCAAAAGGCATTTGTTGGCCTGTAGCGATGGCACCCTTTGAGTTGGTGATTATTCCCATCGATTACAGTAAAAATGAAGCCGTACAAGCGCTAGCTAACTCACTATACCAATGGGCATTAGACGCCAACATCGATGTGTTATTAGACGATCGAGAAGAGCGCCCTGGTGTTAAATTTGCCGACAGTGATTTAATCGGTATTCCGCATCGAATCGTGATTGGCCCTAAACACCTACAAAACGATCAAATTGAGTATAAAGCGCGTGTTGCGAGTGAACCGGAGTTGATGAGTGTTGAAGCGGTTAAAAAAATGCTCGAAGGTCGTTGTAGGGTGGACAAAGGAGCCTAACGATGGATTCCGATTCAGCCTCAACAAGAATCTGCTCAACCTGAGAATTCTTAAAAATAACGTGTTCAAAACAGGGTTAAGATATCAATGACATTGATATCTTATGGGAAGTAAGCTATCATTAACATTGACAACTTATAAAGGTTCTTATGGATCCCACCCTTTTAAAAAGTGTATTGATTGAACAAAGAGAAGCGTTTCAAGTTCAAGATCCAACGATTGAGCGCGAAGCATTGTTAGCGGTTGAAAGACACATTGATAATCCGCAGGTGCTTGTAGTCTCTGGATTAAGACGAAGTGGTAAGTCGGTGTTATTAGCACAGATCTGGAACAAACATTATCATGATAATGCCTATTTTATAACCTTTGAAGACGAACGCTTGTTAGCGTTTACAGCTCAAGATTTCAATACGTTACTGGAATGTTGTATGAGTTTATTTGGAGAGCATAAAACATTTTTTCTGGATGAAATTCAAAATATAGAACATTGGGAAATGTTTGTTCGAAGATTACAAGAGCGCGGTTATAAATTTTTTATTACAGGTTCAAACGCAGCGCTACTCAGTGGAGAGTTGGCATCGCGATTGACCGGTAGAAATATACAGTTTGAACTTTATCCCTTCTCTTTTCGAGAGTTTTTGCAATTTAAAAGAAAGTTACTAGATGAAGAGAAACCGCTACCTTCGCGTCAATATACGATTCGATCGAGCATTGAAAAAGCAGCTTTATCTGCCGCGTTTGAAACCTATTTAACACAAGGTGGAATACCGCTTTATCTTAAGTATCAAGATCCACTATTACTGAAACAAATCTACGATGATATTTTGTATAAAGATATTATCTTACGCCATCGTATTGAGGATCCGAAAACATTACGTGAACTAAGCCTTTATTTACTCAGTAATGTGGCGCATACGTTGACCTATACTTCGGTAAAAAATCAATTAAAATTAGGAAGTTTAAATACGGTAAAAAATTATTTGCATTACTTTGAAAGTAGCTATTTATTCTTTTTTGTAAGTATTTATAGTCCATCGGTTAAACAGCAACAAATGTCTCCTAAAAAAATCTATGCCATTGATACGGGAATGGTGAATTTATTATCATTTAAAGTATCAAGAAACACTGGAAGTCTGCTTGAGAATTTGGTGTACATTGAGCTAAAACGTCGTGGTGGTGATGTTTTTTATTATCAATGCGCGCGTCAGTATGAGGTTGACTTTTTAGTGCGTCAAGGCACAACCATCACAGCGTTGATCCAGGTGTGTGAATCATTACACCAACCAGAAACCCGTGAACGTGAATTACGCGCCTTGTGGATGTCTATGGATGAATTGCAATTAAACCAGGGTCTCATATTAACCCGTGATTATGAGGAAACGATTACAAATGGAGACCGGACAATCGAAATTCGTCCTGTCTACGAGTGGTTATTAGGAGCCTAACGCTTTTTGAGTGGTTACTGTTGAGGCTCATCATGGGGCAATAAACGACGCTTTGCTCGAAAATAAGTGTAAGGTGAGTGTTGAAGTAAGTCGCTTAATTTTGCCATGTAAATACAAGCATAACGCTCAACTTGATAGGCAAAATAACTCTCTTCAGCTCCAACCCTAAACGTACGGCCCCAAGTTACATTAAAAAAGGCGTGTTGTTTTTGTAAGAGTTGAGCAATGTCTTTATCAAGTTTGGCAATGTGTTGTTGTAGCGTGTCTAGTTGCACATGATATTGATTTGTATTCTCATCAACTTGTTTTGTATATAACTTGATATGTTCATCTTCAAGTTCTTGTTTTTGTCGCATCGCTTGGTTAATTTCTTTTTCAATCGCTAAGGCCTGTTGCTGACCGATAATTTCAGCCCCAATCTCCTCAACAACCAGTGCAGTACGCCAGTTACAATGTTTTTTTAACCGCAATATATCACCATAGATGTGATCGCCTACATATAAAATTTCATCCCCATTCACGCCTAATTGATCAGCAAATTTGGCCGCATTACCCCCTTGATAGATGCCTGGGCTCATGGCTCCGGAAAAATTACTCATTAACCCAGTCTCTGGGTTGATACGTAAAAATCGCATGTTATCAACAAAGAATCTTGGTTTATCTGCAAGGGTGATGACATATTCAAAAAGATTTTGCCACGACTCTCCTTCTTGAAGAAAAGGGTTGATTGCATAATCGAGCAAAATACGGGTGTAATGATAGTCTGAATTAGTCACAATAAACATTTTCTTGCCATGCCGCATATACCATTTTAAGCCATCCACAATGGCCTTGTCCTTGATAACATTGCGTGACAGACGCTCACTGACCTCCTGTTTTAATTGACCCTCTGCATGCACCTTATCGACCGCGGCCACGATATCACTCGCGATGAGGTTGTAACTCAAGGTACGAAACAGGCTAGGATTTTCATCTTTCAAATCAACCAATTGCGAGAACAAAAGACAAAGTGCAATAGAAAAAGACGTATCAATGACCATATAATTAGGATCATTCAAATCAACATAAGTACTACGATAAAACTTTTTTTGCTCAGAAAAATCAATTTGATGAGTCCCATGGTAACTTTGACGAATAGCACCATGACGGCTGACCTTCAAAATATTGCCATTTTTACTATCAATAACCAAACCGCGAATCACTTTTTCGAAATCAAATGTGAGCTGTTTGATGAGGTCTGGATAGTGTTTGTTGACCACTAACTCATTGATAATATATTGATAAACTAAACTTTCAAAGTTTTTGATCTGGTAGCGGATCAAGGTATGATCCATATCAAGACCAATGTACTTTATTTTTTTCATATTCAAAATACGATTTACAAAAACAGACTCATCCATATTAAATCACCGCACTCAACACGCCATCTGTAAGCATACGATCAGAAAACACTGACATGCAAGTCATCGCCATGCACGGCTGTCGCATTATAATTTGATTAATCTGCTGTAGGTTGGGCCTTGGCCCAACAATCTGATGATTAGATTTAGATTTATTTGACGGACAGTAATAAATAAGATCAAATACCACACTCGAATTTTGATGGGGTGGCATAATGCATGAGGTTGGGCAGATAGGATTTGACGTGAAAAACAACTTTTAATGAAACCTAGTCGTTGAGAATAATTTGAATCATCTGGTGGTATGAATCATCTGGTGGTAGCGTCATCATCAAATGAAAATGATCAGGCAATACCACGATTCCATCAATTATAAATGGATAACGCTCAATAACCTGCTTAAACGCCTGACGTAGCTCATTTATTCTTCGGATTAATAAATCACTTCTTCTATCTTGAAGCACTACCGTGAAAAAATAGCTTGTGCCTGGAATGCTCAATCTACAATATTGCATGTGGTTTGGACTTGTATAAAATTCCGTAACTCCCCACGTCATCCTGAGCGCCAGCGAAGGATCTCCTGCTAATTAGCACATTGCTAGCTAGGGGGGATCCTTCGCTGGCGCTCAGGATGACGTGTACCTGGGTAGTTACAAAATTCCTTGAGCGCACAGGTTAGATCCAATGACGGTATTTTGACAAGGACTTTTAGCTGCAACCGTGGATTTCAATACCATATTGTTGGGCCAAGGCCCAACCTACAGCAGATTGATCAAATTATAATTCGGCAGCCGTGAATGGAGGCAGCATTTTATCTGGCATCACCCGCGATACCATTATTAAACTAGCGCGTTCATTGCAGTTTAATGTCATTGAAGCTAATATTTCTCTTTATGAAGCTTATCTTGCGCTGGTGCGGGGAGAGAATCCTGAGTGGTTAGCTCATTTGACGGTGGTATGATCGTAATAGTCGTTTGGGATCATTGTAGGGTGGGCAAAGGAGCCTAACGATGAGTCACCCGGTTAGCATAAAAATTTCTGGCGACGTGCCCACTGGTAGCTCCGAGCCACCGGTGGGCACGTCGCCAGGAGAGCCCTCAGTCACCTGACAATTTATCGTTAGGCTCCTTTTCCCGCGCAACATCCAAGTATAACAACCCGGAGCGTCCCAACATGAACATCATCCCCAGACTCTCCCCAACTCACCGCTTCCATTTCCCTCCCAACACCTCCCCCACTTATGATAATTTACATCAACACCTCAAAAAACAAGGCTGGAAACCCACAAAAATTCCAAACTTAGCTCACTTCAGCGAAAAAAATTTTCAATTTAACGCAGCTGCCTCAGAACAACTCGAATTCAAACACCTATTGGCACAATTGGTTGCTGAGAATTGCCCAGAAGTCATGCCAGAGACCTTTTGCATCAACGATCACAACTGGCCACTGGTTTTAAGTACTTTACCGACAGTAAGAGATGCCATCTGGATTTTAAAACCCTCCACCCTAAACAATGGACAACACATTCACATTTTTCAACACCCAAGTGACATTGAGCGCCACTATCTCAGCTCGAAACGCTTAGGTGGTGAGCATGTATTACAACGCTATCTCTCAGAACCGCATCTCCTACGAGGTCATAAATACAGCATTCGCATGTTTGTTGTGTTAACCAGCAATGGGGTTACGTTTCTTTATCCTAAAGGCTATTTTAATGTATCGCTTCATCCCTACCAGCCAACAGCATTTGGGCAACTAAACGCGCATTTAACCAATGAACATTTAAATGATGATGAAGGCGCTAATGTCGTGCAAATCCCGACCGAGCGCATGGATGTGTTTCCGTCGCTTTACCCGCAAATACAAAGCATGGTGTCGAAGGTTTGTCAGGCGTTACATAAAAAGCATCCTGCTTACTTCCGTCATCCCGAACGCACTCCACGTCATCCCGAGCGCACTCCACGTCATCCCGAGCGCAGCGAGGGATCTCCTGCTACCTGGTGGAGATCCCTCGCTGCGCTCGGGATGACGGAGGCACGCGGGATGACGGAGCCACGCGGGATGACGGAGGCACGCGGGATGACGGAGCCACGCGGGATGACGGAGCCACTCAAAATGACGAATACCCTAGCCATCTTTGGATTCGACTTCATGGTAGACATTAACCAACGCGTCTGGTTACTAGAAGCCAATCATGGCCCTTGCTTTCCAACTGACAACAACCACCCGTTACAACGATATTTATATGATGATTTTTGGAGGACATTCATCCATACTTTTGTTTTACATTCATGATTTGGATGAACACTGATGACACACCACGAACTCACGCAACAACTCGCCACCTTAAGTCCCACACATTTTTGCGATGCTTCGCCCCATGTACGGATTTTTAACCCTAGCCTACATCGAATGTCAAAGCCTTTACAGCTCATCGGCAGAGCCATTACCGTTGAGGCTGAAGGCGACTTGCTCCCCGTCATCCATGCCATCGAACTCGCCACCCCAGGCGATGTATTGGTCATTGCCTCAGGCGGCGCGCAACACGCATTAATTGGCGAAATACTCACAACTGCCGCCAAAAAGAAAGGGGTTGCAGGCGTTGTATTAGATGGCTATTGCCGTGATATTGACGCGATTTATGCCTTATCCATGCCCTTTTATGCCAAAGGCATGTACCCCGCAGCCGGCAGTAAACAGCAAGTTGGCCAACTCAATGTGCCGATTGTCTGTGGGGATATCACAGTTCACCCCTTAGATATTATTTTTGGTGATGATAGTGGTTTGATAGCCCTGAGTGACAGTGAGCTGACAACGCTATTGCCTGCTGTTCATAAAATAAAAGCGAGAGAAATAGAAAACATTGAAAAAATTCAACAAGGCGTTGCGCTGTCCCGTATTTTTGGGCATTGATAGTCCGCACTCTAAATGCAACCCGCACGGTATCCGAGCCGCGACCGTTAGGGAGCGGAAATTTTAAAGGTTCCGCTCCCTAACGGTCGCGGCTCGGATACCGTGCGTAGTCTGAACGCAAATTTGACTAAATAATAATTCCGGCATACAATTTAATTACATCAAGATCATTTTGAGGTCATTATGCAAGAACTCTCTCGTGCCAAGCTCACCGGTAAAGGTCAATTAGGTGATGGTGATTTTTTAGATATTGTAGCACCGCTTGAAAAAACAGCAAAAGGCGTGTTTGCGCAGCCCATCTTTTCTGATTTTAAAATGTGTGTTGTAGCGCCTTACACCCCAGATAAATCAGGTCAAATGAGACTCGGCCAAAATACTCCCTCTGCAGACGCACCTCAAGCAGCAGCTCAGAACAGAGAAGACGACGAGTATGATTTCTCTGACGATCGCACAGCAACGATAGATATTGAGAGGGATGCCAAACTCAATCATCCGAAACAAAGCATGTATAAATACAATCCAAATACAAATACCCTGATTATTCTTCACTCTCCAGTCAGAAAAGGTGCGCCTAATTTAAAAGACAGAATTGATATCACCGTCCACTCTGTTTATGACGCGCTGAAACAAACTCCCACCGGTGTAAAAGTAATACACATTATTCCTGAAATTGATGACGGTCAGATAGCAAAATTGACTAGTAATCGCTTTGGTGGAAAACACATTTTCATGCGCATTCAAGAAGAAGAGGATGGACAAGTGCTTAGTGATGCCCTGATCGATCCAAGGCAAGTGGCTCAGGGACGTTTTAACGATACTGATTGCGGTCGGTATGTCGTCATGATGGTTGCTCAGGCCATTGGATTATTGAAACACGGCAGGCCCGTTACCGTAGACAACTTAAAAGCCAGCAATCTAGTGATGCAAGCAGAACAATTCAAAAATAGAGCCAGTCTCACTTTTGCGGCTAGTAATGCTTACGTTTCTCCAAGGGCTTTGCCTATAAATAAGATAAAGAGCTTAGCAATGGAGTATCGAGCGCTGGAAATGATTGATGCTACTGAACGCGGGTTTTTTAAGTCTAGGTCTGCGTTTCATGAGAAACGCCTGATCGCAGATAAAATAGTTGCTATGGGTGTAGAGTTTAAATTAGAGAATTTAGACGAGCATGAAATAGAAGTCATATCTAAAGGACGGCTGAAGGATTTGGTTAAAGAGCATCTATATGCGTTAACAGAGAAACAAGGAAGACCTCAAGCGAAGTTACATATTGGCCGGATGGATAAATAGCACGTAGGTTGGGCCTTGGCCCAACACGCAATCTTTTGTTGGGCCAAGGCCCAACCTACAGCTCAAACGGTCATTTCGTGGTCCATCTCATAATGAATAATAACCACACATTGAGAAGCAAACAGCATTTTTTTACCTAAACTAAGCGTCTTAAGGCCGCGCCGCATGAATCCGGCAACACTTTTTTTAGGCATAGCCAAGTGATCACTCAACAAAAAAACCGGATCAGCCACCAACTGGGCGGTCTTAATAGACTCCCCTTTTCTTTCAAGTAAATAAACCGTGCGCGTCTCCAGCAATTGCCCGACCAATTTGTCAAACCCAAACCCACTGATTTCAACACCCGGTGCGACTTGCCGAGTTTCATTTTTTTGTAAGCCTTGAGCTTTTTTTAAAGCATCTTCAATCAGTTGCAACACCGCCTGCTCATGAAATCCACCAATAGACAGCCCCTCACTACTCGATAAGCGAATGGTCCGCGGAAAATCAGCCGATGCATCTAACACAATATAGACCTCAACCGCATCTCTAAAATCACTAGAAGTAAAAAAAGCATTCATCACCACATGCGCAACCACTTCAATATGCGCATTACTGCCAACTTGCGCTTTTAGCCGCTCCCAGTTGGTAGTACCTTTTCTTGCTCGGATAATGAATGTTCGCATAGAGTGGTCCTAAAAACGGAATGGGGATGTTGTCGCGTAGTTATGGGGCGTTGTAGGGTGGGCAAAGGAGCCAAGCACTGAATTCTAACAGTTGCTGTAACCCCTCTGGCGACGTGCCCACCGGTGGCTCGTAGCGGTGGTGGGCACGTCGCCCTAAAGTTCACAGCAACCCTGGAAACTCATTGCGGGGCTCCTTTGTCCACCCTACAACTACGCCACAACATTCCCGCAACGACGCCAACAACAACACAATCGTTGATGCTATCATATATTCATTGATCCACACCACAATATCAGGTATGATTGCACGTTTTTTCATCCTTGCCTCCTTTCACTATGCAATGAACGAAGGCTACTAAACCATAAGGAATTTACGCATGCGACATTATGAAATTGTGCTCATGATCCATCCAGATCAAAGCGAGCAAGTCCCTAATATGATTGAGCGTTATGAAGCTTCAATCACTAAACAAGACGGTAAAATTCATCGAAAAGAAGACTGGGGTCGACGTCCCTTGGCTTACCCTATTGTTGACTTACATAAAGCTCACTATATTTTATTAAACATTGAATGTAATCAAGCGATTCTTGATGAATTAAAAAATGCATTCAAATTTAATGATGCCATCATTCGTCATTTAATTCTCAGTAAAAAACATGCAATTACGACTGAGTCTCCAATGATGCGAAAAGAAAAAGAAACCACTGCTGCTTAAGGACATATTAATCATGACAAATTACAGACGAAAAAAATCTTGTCGTTTTAGCGGCGAAGGCTCTACTGAAATCGACTATAAAGACACCGGCCTGCTAAAGAACTATATTTCTGAAACCGGAAAAATCGTTCCAAGCCGAATTACGGGAACACAAACCCGTTTTCAACGGCAATTGGCAAACGCAATTAAGCTTTCACGGTTCTTATCTTTACTGCCTTATTGTGACAGTCATCGATAAATGGCCGGTTTCTTAAATAAAACCATTCATCAGCAAGGGGCCTTGATACTCAATAGGCCCCGTTATGCTTATGCCCTGATTGCTTTACTTGCGGCCCTGCCTTTATTGACCTGGCTGTCGGTGAGCATCATGGCACTTATTACGCTAAGAAAAGGCGCACAAGACGGTATCAAGGCAGCCAATGTTGGTATGGCGGGCTTGTTGTTATTGACCCTACTCACGGCGTCGTTGAATGGTTCCAATCTGTTTATCATTGCTTTTACGTTTCTTCCTTGCTTTTTGATGGCTTGGTTATTAAGGGTCACCTCAACGTGGAAACCGGTCTGTCTTTTTTTAATTACCCTGGCCTCTCTCCTCGTTTGCGTGTTTCACTTTTACCCGCCTACATTGCTTGTTGTTGAATACCAAGAGCTGCACACCATCATGCAACACCTACAAGGCGATGGCTTAAAACTACCGTCTTGGCTGGTTGATAAACCCCATATGCTGGCTTATTTACTGGGGGTTCAATCACTCAGCTTTATATTATCTACGTTGACTGCACTCATGCTAGCCCGCGCGATGCAGGCTAAATTGTTTTATCCTGACGGGTTTAAAAAAGAAATGCTCTCCCTGCAAATTTATCCTTGGGCGACCATTCCTTTTCTGCTGGTCATGATAGGCTTATACCAGCATAATGCGTTAGCACTTTGCTTAACGCCGATATGGATTTTATATATGGCCAGTGCGGGGTTAAGCGTATTAATTTGTATATTCGCACCCCATCGGGTCGTTATTACCCTGTTTTTCTTACTGCTCGCAACTGCATTACTGCCCATTGTGTTCCTTCCGCTAATTATCATTGCGGGAATCAGTGACAGTTTTCTGCATTTACGAACACGTTATTGTCCAACACATTCAGCTAATCATCCTTAAGGAGTATCATCATGCAAATCATTTTAACAGAAAAAATTAGACATTTAGGTAACTTAGGCGACAAAGTCGACGTCCGTAGTGGTTATGCTCGAAACTTCCTGATCCCACAAAAAAAAGCGGTCATGGCAACCAAGAACAACTTACAGCATTTTGAAGAACGACGTGCTGACTTAGAGAAAAAAGCGCAAACTACGCTGTCTCAAGCACAGCAACGTGCGGCAAAAATCAATGACACCACGTTGGTTATCTCTGTGATGGCGAGTGAAGAAGGTAAGCTATATGGTTCTGTAGGAACTCACGAAATCGCTGAAGCGCTTCAAGCAAAAGACATTGAAATCTGTAAACGTGAAATTAACATGCCCAATGGCGCGTTTCATGCAACGGGTGAGTACACTGTTGATATTTATTTACATAGCGATGTGATTGCGGTGTTGAAGTTGCAAATTACTTCTTCGAAGTAATTTGTTTAATGCTTTACACAGGTCTGATCCCCTCTCCCGCGTGAAAAACCTTTTTAATACGCTGGTCTTGAACGCGGGGGAGGGTTAGGGAGGGGGCAGACAATTTTACCCCCTCCCCAACCCTCCCCCGCGTTCAAGATCTAATCCTTATATAAG
>JAPLRL010000056.1:32843-54449 GCA_026399205.1 Gammaproteobacteria bacterium | reverse complement strand
CCCTGAGACACAGATCTTTCCGGCCAAAAATAATGACTGGGCGTTTTCTTGGCACTTTCTTTTCATGAGTCAAGCCAACCCATCTACCAAAATGGCAAATCGGCTTAACTTAATGGCAGTGAGGGTTAGGGAGGGGGTTTACAAGATTATCCCCCTCCCCAACCCTCCCCCGCGCTCAAGATCGAATCTCCATCAGGGGGCATAGCGCGGGAGAGGGGGCGGATCGGAGTAAAACTACCTTATTGTTGTTGTGCAGGTGTCATACCTTGACCATTGTTAGCAGCAGCAGGTGTTGCCGCTCTAAACATAGAGATCCCAGACACAACCGTAGGTGCTAGATACGTAAGCAGTGCATTTTTCTCTTGTTCTGTTATCGCTTTAGCAAAGGAGAATGCAGCACTATTTTTAACGAGTTTGTGTAATACCATCGATATAGCTGCTGTTTTTTCTTCGTCTGAAGCAGCGGGGAGTCCTACGGGTTCAAGTGTAGCCACCCACATAGGGATGAAGCTTTCAGGATGTTGCGAAAGGTCAGTAAACCTAAATCCCTTTTCTTCCAGCTTCGCTTGTACGGCACTTAAGTAGCAGGCTTGTAAAACGGCCTGATTTTCAATCCTAGCTAGGGTCGCAGGACTCGGCCCAGGCCGGCTAGATGCAGCACCAGTAGGTGTAACAGAAGCCTCATTAGCAGCATGGCGGTTGACGACAGTTGGTCCCCCGAGCTGCGCTAGTGGTTGTTGCTGCTTAATCTCAATGTCAGACTCATCATCACTACTACTAGAAAGACTACTCCGCACATCATGCTCAGTGCCAATAGTAGAAGGCGAGACCACTAATTCAGATCCTATCCTATTGTTTCTACTAGACTGATTCGAGCCAGGCGCTTGAGGCCCTAGCGTCTCAACAGGAGGAAGTCTGCGTCTAGACGAACCCCTAGGATCTGCCTTAGAGAATTTAGCAATCAAGCCTGTTATCCCCAACCCCAGGGCTAATACTCCACCTGCGACGATACCCGCAAGGGCAATCCCCCCCCAAATCAATCCTACGCCGATTAAAAAGGCAGGCAGCGGCAGAATCCCGGTGCAGGCAAGTGCTACGATGATAGCAAAGCTAACAACAGTCACCCCAAGCGTGATTTTTAATGCGGTGAGCCATGTTTTTTGAACAGAACGATGGGGCTTTTTGGTTTTAGGTTTACGCTTGTGCTCTGCTTGCGCTTCTGCGTAGCTTGGAATGGTGCTAGTTAGAATAGGTGAGCGTGGGGGGTGTGGATAATTATTTTGTTCAAATAGAGCATCCAACAGGTCTATATCATCATCGGTGTCCATCGGTTCAACGACGACAGGGCGTTGCTGTGCAGTTGTTGGCGTAGCTGATCTAGAGCCCATGGGTGTTTTCTTGCCAGGGTTTGGCTGCAGCAAGGGGGCTGCGAGAGGATGTGAGCTTGCAGATGACGGACGTGAATGTTTCTTTTTTCTTGAAATTTGAACGTCGTCGTCGTCGTCGTCGTTTAGTTCTTCTACGCGGTGGAATCGATCACCGCTATTCAGTCTAGGTTTTTGCTCGTATGGTGGTGGTGTAGGACGACGGGGATCGTCATCATCACTATTAATCGTTACAACGCTAGGCTCGTTAGTAGCAGGTGTACTTCTTGCGGCCGGTGGGTGACTTACTGGTGTATTACGAGCTGAGCCATTTTGGCGTTGTGTTGGGGTGCTGGATGCGGCGGCTGTTAGTTCTCGTGGTTGGGGTCTTCTATCGGATTGAGGCCGATCTTCTAACGAGAAACCTGCCATGCCTTGTAAGGGATCAAAAAAATCTTGAAAAAATCCACCTTGATATAAGACTTCTTCCATTTCGTTAAAATGATTTTCGATGATTTCAGCTTCGATAGCTGCTAGTTTTTTTAAAATCGTGTCAATGTCTTTTAGTGGTTCGAGCGATCGGGTCACAACCTGATCAATGGTTTCTTTTAATTGTTGTAATTTAAAAAAGATATTGTGTTCATAATCGCTTTCACTTGTTCTGCAACGTTGACTTAGATGGAGCTCGATTTGTTCGATGTTACCTTTAAATTGCTCTAAAAAAGTTTGTAATTGCGTTAGAAATGATTTAAGAAAGGCCGCTTCTTTTTTATTAATAAAAAATTGTTGTCCTCTAAAGGTGAGAATATAGTTTAAGTCCCGCACTTTGTGTGCGATAAATAGAACCAATTGAAGCCAATTGGACAACTGGAGAAGCATGTTTGTTGATTGCTTAATAACCGCGCCTTGTGAGTTCGGAGCCCATTTGACCACGGATTTTTTATTGTCTTCAGTTTTAAGTTCTTGTAGTAATGCATAGTGAAGAGCATGGTCGGCGCTTCGAAAGTTTAAAATGGTTGCAGAGCTGGTGCAGCTCCCAACAAACTGTTCAATGGCGTCTGGTTGAGGTGGACTAACCGCTTGAAACGGGAATTTTCTTGCTGGTTGATCCAGCGCCTCCACGAACTGAGCGACATTTCTTAACATGTCGGAAAAAGGATTATGTTGATCATATTCAAATCTTTTGAAGTCCTCTAACGAAGTAGGGAGTTTTCCATTTTTCTTTTGACCACCTTCAGTTAGAATGATGAGAATTTCTTCTAGCAAACAAGCGATTTGTTGAGTGTTTTGGGCAAGATCAGCGGTGGCTTTAGGAATGGCATCACTGATAGGTGTATGGCTATTTAAATATCTAGGTAGGCTATCAGTGTGAAGTGTACGAAGCATTTCTGCAGTGCTATCACTAAAGAGACTTCGTATTTTTGTTTGATTGAATACTAAATTGGTTACTTTTTGTAGGTGTTCAACAATTTCGTGGATTTCTTTTGCCTGGGAAGAAGGATTCATCGTGGTGAGTACGAGACCAATATTAGCAATATAGGCAAAGACGATTTTAGCTAAATTTAAGTTAGTTTTATTGAGCTGTTTTAAACCGCTAAGTTGTGAAAGGATTGCAACCCCTAGCGGATGATGTTTATGTCGTCCAGTTTTATCTTCATGATATTGCTTGTGAAGTGCCGAAACCTCAGGGACATTGGTGAGCCTATAAATTTCACCTTCTCTGACAGTTTCATAATTAAAGCAATGCCAACAGTCGTGAATGGCGTTGGGGAGCGTTTTATTTTTTTCAGGATTACAGAGTAAGTTAAATTGTTCATATAGCGTATTAAAATGACCAATGTCTGTTGCACCAGTAATGACAACCTCGCCTTCAGTTAATCGGTAAATGGCACGAGCTAAGAAATTTGGAGCGGATGCGGTGAATCTGGATTCTTGACCTGCTGGTGCTGGCATAAACTTCCCCTCATTAAAAACACTGTTTAAAAACAAACTTTATTGAGTAAAACAAATTCTACATGATTTTATATTCTCGTTCAAGACTTTTATTTTGTTTTCAGGTGATTTATTGTTCGGGGAGGGATAATTGTAGGGTGGACAAAGGAGCCTGGCGTTGAGGCTAGGAGGTGCTGGGAGCTGTCTGGCGACGTGTCCACCGGTGGCTCAGAGCTAGCTAGTTCCGAGTCACCGGTGGACACGTCGCCAGATGGTTTTTAGTCAGCGGCAAGATCGATGGGTGGCTCCTTTGTCCACCCTACGGACATCTATTCTTGTCAACAACGTGCCAATTTTTAGGAGATCCTTCGCTGGCGCTCAGGATGACGTGGGGACTTGCTCGTGCGGCACAAAGGATATTTATAGACAATTAAACCCAAATAAAATACAATACGGTTTTTCCATGACACTTTTCGAGAGTCTCGTTATGCCGCTACCATGGAATCATTCCTTTGAACAATCACTCTGCATTTTAGGAGACGCGTCTCAGGCTTCTGAGTTGCCGCAGCTACGGTGGGCGTCGATGGAGCGCGGCATTATCCAAGACGTGGCTTTGGCTGCTTGGTATCGACAAGCGGCTTGTCGGTTGAGGGATGCGTTGACGCAAACCAAGTCTCATCAACGGTTGCGACGGGCAAAAGTTGATTTGGTACGTCGACGTCATGCAAATTTGACGGTTTCTGTCCAACATCTTCACCAGCATCAACAAGAGCAGTTGGTGCAGTTTCAAGCGACTTTACCTAAGCGGCGAGTGGTTGCTGTCATTGAAGACAAGACGAGTGCAGTTGTACGTGAGTTGGATGCAGCGTTGTTGGGCCCATTGACGAGCTTTGAAGGCCTGAATCCTGCGCATCAAGCGGTGTTAGCGCGCTTGGTGGGGGCAAGGTGCATGCCATCTGGCGCATGGGACGCGCCGATTATTCAAGCCGTCCAACAAGCCGCATTTGAGCGTGTTTTACAATTCCCCATAGATTTTCAAGGTGGTGTGGTCGCGCATGATTTGCCTGAAGGATTTTCTTGGTGTCGTTTAAACGATGAAGATAAAACCTGGGTGTTGTGTTTGAGTGACACCTTTTCACAGCAAGAGCAGCGTGACCTTACGCCCTTGACGCTTAGACTTTTTGATGCATCTCCCGCGGGCTCTGTTGAACTGACCCCACGTTACCTTTACCTTCGATATTTGATGGATGATCCCAGTCGTCATCTCGAGCTAGCCGCATTTCTCCAGTCAACAGACGCGCTCATTCCTTCTGAATTTTTACAGGTGGTCGGGGATTTGTTTTCTGATCAATTGACTGAAGCAAGACAAGCCTTTTGGCGCGTTTTAGATGTATTTCATGCGAATGAGCGAGAAAGCACCCTCATCGCGCAGCAGCTTGAAGCTTTGGGTTGGTTGATAGCCGGTGATGTCCAATATTTACTGGCCATACAGGCTTGCTCATTGGTGTTGGTGAGTTATGGGGTGTCTGGTTTATTGCTGTATTTACATGAGTGGCGACAACTGCATTTGATGGGGCGGGCTCATTCTTTTTATCAGGGATGGTTTTCACATCGAGGTGTGGAGGAGGCCATTCATCTTTTAAGCCAAGAGGGCTTACAATCTTGGAGACGATTGTCTTTGCTCCCTCGATCGACTTGGTCTTGGTGGTGTGCCTTAACGCAGCATGACATGAATCATGGGGTGTCGATGACTGCTGTTTTAGCAAGCATGGATCATTTTTTTCATGAAGTGAGCCTGTGTTTTAGTGCAAAGCAATTACCTGAGAAGGGCTTTGAGTCCTTATGTCTCCCTCATCAACCTGTGAAAGTAACGCTTGGGCGTTTATTATTTTTGGTTCAACACAGCCATTACCCCGAAGAGCAATGGGCGGCGTTTGATGATGATTTAAGCTTTGATGCACTTGCGCCATTAGGGATGTATGTCGCTGCTCAACAAGAAGATTACACGCTCACCAGTGTCCCTATGGGGCTATTATCTGATTTGAATCATGCCCCCGTTCCGGTATCAACTTGGCTAACAGATCCACGCTTTAGTGTGGCCGATAAAGAAAAACAGTATCACCGGATGATCGGTCAACAAACCTGTCGAATAGGGCATCATACTGATTATCAGTCCCTCCTGGTTGATTTTCCTGTTGAAATCGCAGGGTTTATTGTGTTGCTGACGACGGGAGAGGCGATTTGTGATCGCGCGGGTGTGGCCAACACCTTTGATAAGATAACGTCCGTTCTTAAGGAGACGCTCACTCGACTTTCGCAAGACATTTTTATTGCACATTTTAAACAGCATGTTTCATTATTTGTTCACTGGGTTGAGCAAGATGCGCTCAATATCACAGACTGGATGACCTATGCTTCACTTTTAGAAGATGTGTATCAAGTCTGCCGCATTCAAGAGGGAGAAGCGCAAGCCCTGCAATGGGATCAACTGATGTTAAGTCTCTTTTTTTCTCATGGGCGTATGGCAGTTGAAGATCTCACGGTCTTACATCAACGGATTCGGATGAGTGATCAGCTTACCTTGTCATCTTGGGTGTCGATGGTCTTTCAAGTGATAGAAACTATCCCAGATCAGATGCTACAAAGACACGTGTTACGTCTTTTTGCGGTGTGTGATGTCTCTCTTGCAGCCCCTCAATCTTGCAAGGCTTTGCTTGATGCGATATTGCTTTATGCAAAGACACATCCGCTTGTGACCATCGGATTAACACGTTTGGCTGCTATCGACATGCAAGCCACAGGTGCGTTGTGGGGCGAGGCTTTGTTGGGTTTACTTAACCGATTGAATGATCCTAAGATCAGCAGTTTGTCTCACATTGATGAGATGATTGATCAGGTGATTGAAGAGCAAGCACTTCAAATCAAGCGAGCGTATTTATGTGGTGAATTGCACCAAGACGCATGGGCCAAGGGGGTGATTTCAGCACTCTTTGCATCGCTTGATCCGCAGCACATGAGGTTTGTCGCTCAACATGAGCAAATTGGGTTTAAAGTGTGGCGAAAAACAAGAATGCAAGCCGTCTTGAATACCAGCTTACTGAAGATTCAAGCGCAGCTGAAAGAAGCAAAAGCCAATCCCAAAAGCTTTATGCTTCAACAAAAAGTGTGTGAGTGGATTTTAGATGACATGCAAGGTTATGAAGACAATGCACGTCAACTCATTCAAGGGCTCGCAGAACATCCCGAAGATTTCGATACGACCCTTTTACCTCCTTTATTGGCATTAGAAAAACGCTTAAAGGGACTCTGTAACAAGATCATTACGTTGGGCTCGAAGCTCGCGGGGGCTGCTTTGTTTTTTACTGACGTCTATGAGGAAGCCAGTAAGAAACTCAATGAAACCTTCTTTACTCGAGAGCCTGATGATCACAGACACGTTGATTTTGTGCCTTGGTTAAAAGTATGGCGACCCTGGTTAGAGACCGTTTTGACAGACGTCCCTTGGGAAGAAAGCATCATTCCTTTGATGCGTGTACTGACCAAGATGGGACTGTTTTTTGAGACATCCACGTTATTGTTGGATGAGGCTCAATTTGAACAGGCCTTTTCATTGTTAGAATCGTTGGTTATGGCCATGCACCAGCTCGTGACATACCGCGGATCATTATCGGCGCCCCTTATTGTTCATTTGAGATCGCTGGTTAATTTACTGTCTGGGAGCCATTATCAACTCATCTTGACGTTTCTTGTTGATGTCTTAGAGGAGGGGAGCTCTCTGCAGGCACTGAAACCGTTATTGTATGCCATTTGGTGTGTGTATGGGGCTGTTTTTCAGAAAGATGAGCACGCTTTTCTGGCGAGCTTGAAAGCGGTCGAGCAACATGCCTTTGCGCTTTCAGAAAAAGACGTGCATGGCAAAACTGTTTTGTCACTCATGCAGTCGTTATCTCCAACCATGAAGTTATTCTGGCGACGCTATCGCGAAGAAGAAAGCGAAGCTTCAAGTGAAAAACAGGCGCAGTTTCAGCATGTAAAAGTCGCTCTTCTGAAAAAAGAACGCGTTTTTTCTGCTCTGGCGGTGCCTCAAAAACAAACGTTTCATGAGGAGGTCATCAAAAAATTTAAGGCGTTTTCACCGACTGAACAAGCGCTAGCGTTGGAGATCTCAAAAGGGTGGGTGAAAAAGGGTTGGGGTTCAAAGATAGACAATTTAGATAGGCGATTGAACGAACAGCGTCAAAATCAAGAAAAGTTTGAAAAGAGCTGTGAAGCCATCCAACAGATCTTGCAGGCGATAGATCCTTTCCTTGAGAGCATCACGCAGAAAGAGCATGAAGAATGGTTATTGATAGAAAAAGCCAACCATCGCCCGGGGCTCGAAGAAAAAATATATTTTTTCGACCAAAGCTTTGCCTTTTGGGGGACGGACGCTGCGACTGCAGCTTTTGAGAATATGAGTGAATGGATGCTGCAACACGTTCAGCGGATAGAAAAATGGCCTCAGGCCGATCGTGCACGATTAAAGCGGATGATCCACGATCATCAAGAAAGAAAGTGGATCCCGCCCAAGAGCGAGGGGTTACTTGATAGGGTGATTTCAACGGTACATGAACGCCTTGAATTTTCTTCGGGCTTAGTTCCACTGGCTCAACCGTTATGGTTTAGATTATCTGAATTGATGGTTGACAAAACAGCAGCTGAAACGCTTGCGATCCTGAGCGTTGAGCGAGCGCGTCTTTCGCAATATCAAACAGAGAGAGTGAGTCTGTTAAAAAAACTGAAATACGTGTATGAAGCACTTCATCAACATTGGAAAGCGGCCACTACAAAAGGGGGGTTGCACGAATGGCGGTTTATGGTGTTGGATCGTGTGCGAGAAATCATGCAGATCCCGTGTGAAACCTTGGCTCAGCGGCTTGATATCGTGCAGTGCATGTTATCGGACGGTGCTGCGAGAGCGCAACAATATGAGATAGAGTCGAATCGGGTCAGGGAGTATCTCGTGGCCCAACGCGATTTTTTTAAGGCGGCAGGATCGGTCTTTGAGCGTGAGATGATCGCTGTGGAGTCTGATTATACTGCGCTGACTGTTCAAGAGCAGGCATTATACGCTGAAATCGACACGGGATTTTTCACGGCGCGTCTGGTTGATCAAGATTGCTATTTTACTCGAGCGTTGAACCGGAAAGAAGCGCTCATGGAACAAGCCGCTCAAGACGCACAAGCAAGTCTTTCATCTGAGTTAGAGATGATCGATGCCCATCCAATGATGCATTGGGTGAACGCACCGAGTCCTTACATTGGAAAGGTGGTGTTGCCCTTCTTGTACCCATTTTTGTCGGGGCTCATCGACAAGCAACTACAGCCTTTGGGCGCTGGGGTGTGGCGTAAGCGATTCACGGGTGTGTTTGAACGAGAATTTTTGGCCATCACAGGTGACGTGCCTGTTGATGAATGGTGTAGGGCTTGTGATGGTTATATCCAACAGGTGTATGTGCTATGCCATGAAATGAAAATGTTGCGCCAGATGGTGCAATCGACCTTAGCCTGGGAAGCCATCATCGTGTCATGGGTTGAGTTATATGACTATCAGCAAGGTTTTTCTTTACAGCAATTGGCTCATTTTTCTCAAGTGATGCGACAATCAGGGTTGGGGGCAGCCTTACCCTCAGCCTGGGCAAAGGTGATTGCATGTTTTCTTGAGGTGGAATGTTTTGGTGAAGACATTGATCAAGGTCTTTTGTTATTGTCTGAGACACTGAAAAACACGGCCTCCGATGACATCACCCAATTGCAGGAACGCTTACCTGTCTTGCTTGGGGCATTGAAAGCAGCACATCAGGGCGAGACCGCTGTGTCAGAGCCAGCTGCATCGACAGAAACCTTATCGATTGAAGCCCTGCTGGCTTTACCCGATTTTCCAAATCGGCGTAAGGCCCCAAAGCCTGCCTTAGATCGCTTGGTGCCGGTATTAGAACAGATCAAATTATTGATCGATCAACGCAAGCTGAGTGCTGCACTTAAATCAAGACTATGGGAAAACGTCTGCACCATTGAACGCCATGCGATAAAAGAAAACGGACACGCTGAGTCTGATTTTGGTGATTTTCTGCAGATCCTTCGAGCGCAAACTTGGCAGCTCAAACAACAAGAAGATAAGGGGTGGACACCAGACAAATGCCAGTGGGTTGCGCGCTTGAAAACACTGCTGTTTCAGATCACAGGGATTGATTTAAATAGCACGCAGCTACTTGCTTTATTATCCGCCAACCAAACTCAAGCGCCCTTTCTGATTGAAATGAAGACAGGGCAGGGCAAATCGTATGTGGCTGCTTTGTTAGCGGTCTTGGGATGGGTAGAGTATGGTACCGCGCGTGTATTGAGCGCTAATGCAGGGTTGGTGAAACAAGATTTTGATGACAAAAACTTAAAGCTTTTTTTCCAGTGTTTAGGGATTCGTACCGGGATCATGACCTTGTCTTCTGCCTTTCAGTCTCAGGAAGAAGGCATTTATTATTCAACCGCATGGGATTGGGCATTTTGTCGGGCTGAACACATTTTGGCCGGACGCAGCTTGAAGCTATTTCTCACGGGCATGGTGATTGCGGACGAATTTGATTATTTATTTTTACGGATGGTGTCGGTTAGTTTTGATTATGTTAAAACCCACTGCACTGATAATGTGTTTCAGTGGGTTTATCCGCGGTTGCTCGCTTTTATCTCACGGGGTGATTTTTTAAACACAGACTTGGACGATCCTGCGTGTTGGTCTGATCGCATTGATATTGCACAATTTAGAGAGCATTTATCGAGCACAGGGCTTTCAGAAGCGCAACGGTATCAGTTGTCCTTGTTGCCAAAAGCCAAATTGGACAAGTGGATTAATGCAGCATGTCTCGCAAAATCTGTCGCAAAACAGCAGTATGTGATTCGTCAAGATCCTGCTCGACGGACGGGCGTTGAGCTTAGACCCGTGGTGCAAGACGTGCCTCAAGATCAAGGGGTATTTCGTGATGGGGTACAGCAAGCACTGATCGCATATTCTCAAGAAAAACAGGCGAGCTACCAATTTGATATGCCCTCTGAAGTAGATCCTGCCGACACAGAAATCCCATTGAATATCTTTTTGGAGTGCCCCCGTTTCATTGGGTTATCTGGGACATTGAGTGTTCAAAAAGAAGAAACGCTATATCTCAGTAGTACGTTTGGGGTGGAAGGGGTCGTGATGCCGCCCCATGAGCCATCGTTGCTTCATGTTCGCGATCCGCTGCTTTGTCTAGATAGGGCAGATCAGTTGCGGATGTTGGTTGATCAATTAAACATCATCCCCGATGATGAGGAAGCAGGTCGACGCCCTGTGCTGGTTTTTGAAGAAACTGCAGACGAGGCACGTCAGGTGTATGAGGTGCTAAAGCATGCCAGTGTCGCGACACACTGGACGATTCAATGCTTAGATGGGAGTGAGTCTGTAGAACAGCGAACGCTCAGGCTGGCACAGGCAGCTTGTGCCAATACCATCACGGTGTGTTCTGCCATGTTCGCAAGAGGGATCAATTTAATGCCAAAACACCCAGAAGGCTTATTGGTCTTGGTTTTGGTGTTACGAGACGAAGGTTTTTTGTGGCAGGCATTTGGTCGTGGTGCACGTTATCAGCAACGCGGCGAAGGGATGTTGATTTTAGATGCCAATGCAACGAATCTCCTTGCTGCTCGTTCACTCCCCGCTGCCGAGCGCAGCCTTGCGATTCAAGCACGATATCAACAGATGACGCACCATACGGCAATCAGACGATATTATACCAATCAATCTTCATTGGCCTGTGTCAGTACATTGCGGTTGTGGGATGAAATTGAATGTTGGCTGAAGGGAAAAGTGCGCCAACAGGCTGGGGAGCAAGCTGCTTGGTTGATGGCACTGCGTCAATTCAGAGAGGGATTGATCTTAGAGATGCACTTGGCTTGGAAAGACAGCTTAGAAGCCACGGATCCTGAGTGTCAACAGGATGATTTGTATGTACGACAAGATCAACAGGGTCAACTTGATACCACGCATTTAGATGCACTGATTAAACAGTTCCCGCATCGTCTACAGCAAGTGTGGAATGAAGCCATGCAACGATTATTACGGATGGATGTGATTCATGCGCAGATCCAAACCCATGATGTGTTTAAGCTTGAGTGGTTAGTGAGTCAAGATATTGTGCCGCACTTGCAAGCAAAGCTGCGGGACATTCAAAAACCCACTTCATTTCCGGCTTCTTTTGTTTCGTATGATTCAACACAGTGGGAGCCTGAGTTGAGGCATCGTCAGGCGTGTTCCTTGGTGGCGTCGGATCAATCCGAGTTGATTCCTTTGATTGCCGATGCGTTACAAGACATCGCTTGCGCACTTCATCTTGATTTGCCGAAAAACCATGAGACCTTGGAAGGGTATTTACAATGGGGTGAGCAGATTGCAGCTGTACTGCAACGTCATTCTCCGGGCGCGATTTACACCAAAAAAGATTTGCATGCTTATAAAACCTGGATGACCTATCGTCAGTATGCGTTGCAGCTTATGGGGATGATAGGGGAGATGTCAAAAAAGCAGTTGTTCTCTTCCTCAAAACAGGTCGCACAAGCACAGGCGTTGAGCTATAAATTGAAAATAAAATACCAGAGCTTGCATTCAAAGGTCATCGCGCAGCAACTATTGCCTTTATTGCGCTACGCCAAAAAAGGACAACGAACTTGGCGGTTTTGGCTCGCTCGGCCATTGGCTCGTCGAACAGCCCAATCCCTG
The DNA here is from genome assembly GCA_026399205.1 of Gammaproteobacteria bacterium. Taxonomy (GTDB): domain Bacteria; phylum Pseudomonadota; class Gammaproteobacteria; order Legionellales; family Legionellaceae; genus 2-12-FULL-37-14. The sequence goes on along the minus strand of JAPLRL010000056.1, from coordinate 42,371 downwards.
TTTGTTGCGTTGAAAAGGCTTCATGATGTATTGCCATATCAAGATACAGAAGGCGGGATTAGAGCACTGCAAGATGTGATCAGTGCACAAAAAAAAGCGTTAAAGGGCAAATGGTTTTGCAAGCGAGTGAAGTCAAGGTTAAAGCTCATCGAGCGGATTGCTCAAGAAGCTCTTTTTTCTACCTTACCGCCTGATTTGCTTGTCCCTGGACGCACGGTGGTCCGTGTGGATGGTTCTACTCCTGGAGAGTATTATACGGGGTTTAGCCTCTTGGGTCGTCCCATTGAATCGACTCCCCCGGTTGAGCCAGTTCTGCCGCATCAAGGTGACATGAGGCGATCTCAGCGACAGTTTTTTGAAACCTGGGCTCAGCATCTGGACCAAAAAGAATCGCATTTACGTGCACAGTGGCGCGCGGTTCAATTGCTTCAATCGGGACAGTTAGCAGGCATCGACCTTTTAACCGTACCTGAGTCGTGTTTAGAGCCATTAAAAAAATATCAGCAGTTACAAACGGTGTTATCAGGGGGAGAGGCCCTCTGGTGTTCAACGGCCTGCGCCTTTTCAGCAGAACCACAATTGAATCATCTCTTCACCACCTATCATGATGTTTATCATGCTTCTCCAGAACAGCATGATGAGACACAGCAATGGCATAGCGAGTCTATACCGAAGGCGTGGCTGGCTTATCATGATGCATTGATGGCTTATGAGGAAACACAGCAACGGATCACAGAATACGCTTCTCGGGAAAAAAGCATGAAGAAAGCGTATGAATCGGCGCAAGCAGCATGGCAGACGCAACGATCGCAGGAAGGCTTTTTTTATTGGACTGATTCAGGAAAAAGTGCGCGCATGGATCAGTTGAAACAACAGGAGATGAGACAAAAAGCAACTTGGAACATCGAGTATGAGCGATTATGCTACTATGTCAGGCAGTGCGATTATCAGAAAAGTCTATTACCCAGTTTGAAACAAAACTTTTTAAGTGAACGCCAGACACAATTAGAGCAGCAAGCACTCCATCTTCGAAAAATCTTGCAAGAACAGATGGATGATTGCACCACGCTGCTTGAAAGCCGAGCGGGTGCATGGTTAGAAACGCAAGAGGCGAGGTTACTTGAATTACAACAGCAGCGTGAAGAACTTGGGTGTTGTGTGAGGTAATGACCGTCCACTATCACTTTGGCGCATACTTTCGTTGATAATCCTCTAACTGACTCGCTTGTGTCACTTGATGATGTTCAGTGAGATAGTTAATAATATCAACCAAACTGATGATCGCATAAACCGATATCCCTTGCGCCTGAATATCAGTCAGCGTACTGGTTTGCCCCAAGCCCCGTTCACATCGATCAAGGGCGATAAGTACGCTATGGACACTACCCCCATGGGCTTCAATCAGCTGCTGCGCCTCTCTAAAAGCTGTCCCTGCGGTGATCACGTCATCAATGATGGTGGTGGGACCCTCCAAGGGCGCGCCGACTAGCAGGCCTTTTTCGCCGTGAGATTTAGCTTCTTTGCGATTATAGGTCACGGTTGTGTTGATCTGTTTTTCGGCTAATGCAATGGCGGTTGTGGTGGCGAGTTGAATGCCTTTGTAAGCAGGGCCAAATAAATGTTGGGTGTTGAGGTGATGGGTTTGGTAAAGTTCGGCATAAAATTGACCTAACTCCTTCAATACACGGCCATTTTGGAATAATCCTGCATTAAAAAAATAAGGGCTGATTCTGCCTGATTTGAGAGTAAACTCGCCAAATTGGAGGACATGATAATCTAGTGTAAATTCTATAAACTTATTTTTTAAATTTTTCATGCAAAAGGTTCCTGAAATTGGTTAACAATCTTGTAAAAACTCGCTATTCTAGCTTTTTTTACTTGTCATGAGGAAGTCTAGAGATGTCAGATGAACGCGTTGAGGGAACAGTCAAATGGTTCAATGAAAAAAAGGGGTTTGGTTTTATCATTGATGAGTCAGGGAATGAAATTTTTGTGCATTATCGCGATATTCATGGGGATGGCTTTAAAACCTTACAAGAAAATGAAGTGGTGACGTATGTGGTTCAAAATGGCCCTAAGGGGATGAAGGCGCAGGATGTGAAGGTGTTGGAAGAGGTTGGAGGGTAGGCGACCTCTTTAAAGTTTTTTACGCTCGAACACCCCCTCTCCCGCGCTAGAAGTTTCAATAGCATGTTGATGTCTTTCGCGGGGGAGGGCTGGGGAGGGGGTAAAATCGATTGTAACCCCCTCCCTAACCCTCCCCCGCGTTCAACATCAACGTCTTACAAAGGTTTCGCGCGCGGGAGAGGGGACTGATCGGCGTGTATAAAAACTCAAAACCCAAAAGTCAACCCCCCATCTCAAAACACACAACACCCCAAGCCTCTCATACGTTTCACCTGGTTTTTCAGTACTTCCACACACACTTATCCACAGAATCTGTGGATAAGTCATCATTCAAGCTAGAGCGCAAAAAACGCAAAAATCCAATGTGGATAACGGTTTCAAAAAGAGTCAACGGGTTAAACGCTTTATTTTAAGAAAATCCATAAAAAAGTTATCCACAGACTGCAGTTTAAACCATGTTAAAAAAAATTAGTGATTACGGGGGGAAAGTTAACCTTTGGTTTGAATTTAAAACAGGGTGAAATGAGATGGCGTCTTTAATGTTTTCATACACTCCGATCAGTCCCCTCTCCCGCGCACGAAACTCTCGGAGGACTCCCATGTTAAACGCGGGGGAGGGTTAGGGAGCGGGTCAAAATCGGTTTTACCCCCTCCCCAACCCTCCCCCGCGAAGGAGATCAACATATTGTTCAAACTTCTAGCGCGGGAGAGGGGGTATTCAAGCGTACAAAACGTTGGGGACGTTTCCTATCTAAAAAACCGCTTCACAAATGCATCCTGATTTCGCGCTGCTTCCAGATGACGTAAAAAGACCAAAGAAAACGATTTTTTAGCTGCCTGAGATTGAATATCAGGTTGCTCTGAGAATTGTTTTAATAACGGTAAAAAAACAGATTGTCCTACCACATAGCGCTTATCTCGAGACTCGGGTGCGAGCCCCCATAGGTTTTGATAGGTCATGGGCTCTCCTGCGAACGCACCATGCTGTTTTTCACCTAAATACAACATTACATGCCCGCCAATATAAATCAGCGTCAGAAGCGGCTCTCCTGAGGTTTTTAAAAAGCTGATACGTTCATCAACGGATCGCTCCTTTAAATCAACAGCTGATGATAGGGATGCCTGTTGAGCTGAGTTTCTCGGTAACCATATACCAAAGGCACTAAATAAATGCAGCATCTCGGAAGAACAATCATTATTAAAAAAGAGACCACCCCAACCATAGGGTTGATTTTGTAGCTCGCTCATTAAGCGTCTTATATTTTCAATGCTAAGGACCATGGGCATAGACGTCACTGCATGTTTATCGACTTTTACCATGCTAATGATGGCTGAACCTTGGGTGTTTTTAACTGGCACATATAAATAAGTCGCTTGCTGATGCTCATGAGCTACGGGAAACACCGCACCTAAATAGGCAGTTAACTGATAAAACGAACTGGCATCGGTTAAACTCGCTTTTTGCTGTACCACCACTTTTAATTCTTTTTGAGCATACCGTTGCCACGCTTGTACAAACTCGCTAGATGCATAGGCAATATCGGAAGCTGGCACCCAACCTATAAACGCGTGTGGTGTGATGACCAAAGCCCAAGCTTCGTCTTTAGATAAGTGAAGCACATATAAAGGCGTACCTGCATACACAGATGACAATTGAAGATTATCAAACGGAAATCCTTCTCCAGGTAAGCCATAATGATAAAAATCAGGTGCTGCATCTGGCAGTGCCCTTGCATGTGTATTGCGAACTGTGATGGCGCGATGTTCGCTCTCCCCCTGAACCTGACTTAACCCCGCAATATGCATATTGGCCTGAATACTTTTGAGCCAAACGCGGTCATGTTTCTTAAAGTTATGTGCATAATGTTGATGAGCTTCATCTTGTTGTTCATTATCGAAATCTTTTAAAATTGCTTGTTCAATCAATGCAACGCGCGGTAACAAGGCGTTTACTAATTTTTCACTCCAAGGTGATAATCCGCCGTCATCACTTGCATAATAATATCGATAGAATGATTCAGTTTGTTTTTTTTGATAAGCCTCATCCACGAGAGCAACATCGTCACCCTCAGTTACCGGCAAATAAGACTCAACATCTTGGCTATAAGGGGTTAAAGAAAAATCAAAAATGGGAACGTCAGCGCTATAAGCTAGAGGGCAGAAGAAAATCCACAGAAAACCTAAGAGTAATCGTAGGTTGGGCCTAGGCCCAACAATATTGGCGTATGAAAACATGACTAGTTCGATTAAAATAAAAGCAATTATGATAACATAAGAACCGTTAAATGGGTATCTTGCACGAACCGTAATTTTTCACTCGATACAATCCGAGCCGCGACCGTTAGGGAGCGGAAGTTTTAAATGCTCCGTTCTTTAATAAAACTTCCGCTCCCTAACGGTCGCGGCTCGGTTAGATTGTGCTAGGCGTTATGAATTCGTAGCCTGCATATCCAGGTCAAGATCCGTAGAAGAAAACACCGGTTCTTCCGCAGCAGCGCGTGAGCCACAATGCGTTTCTTTCAGGAACATCGTAAGAACGGTGCCGACGACAATCCCTAAGGGAACAATATTTAACGCAAGCGTGTAATCGCTGGCTGTGTAAGTCGAAACCGCGTTTAAGAGGTTCTGAGGGTGTTGTAGGTCAAGCAGTCTACCGATAATCGGTGGGAAGATCATGCCGCCTAACATGATGAACATATTGGTGACGGCAACTGCGGTGCCCGCGAGGTGCGGGGGGTTATTTTCTTTTCCTAAGGCGAAACACAGCGGATGTGCACCGCAGCAGAGGCCTGCAATGAAGGCAATGGCTGATAACTGACCTAAGGTGAGACCTGGGTAATAAAAAATAATATAGAGTAATATTGCAGTAATGGCGCTGGTGATCATCAAGGGGAGACAGCGACGTTTAATTTTGTCAGAAATAATGCCAATAATCGGCCCGCCAATAATCCAACCCAAAAAGGTCAGTGCAGAGACGTTTGCGGCTTGCTGAGAGGTGAGATGGTGTGCGATTTTAAAATAAGAGATGCCATATACATCTAAAAAAACGACAGAAGGCAGATATAGCACGCAACCGATGATGCCGATGATCCACATTTGTGGATTTGCAAATATCATCCGCAATGAGCTAAACAGTTGTTTGGTGGTCATGGGGGTGTGTTTCGTGTGGATTATGCTGTTGTCATGTTTAGGACGATGTCGTAGTGCATAAAGAATCACAAAACTCAGTGCAATGCCAATCAAGACAGCCGTTTGCAGAATCGGTTTATACCCAAAGGTCTCAACCACATTAGCAAGATATTTTTGTGACAATGCCGCACTCGACATGCCGATAGCGGTAGTTAACCCAGCCGCTGCTGCAAATCGTGAAGGAGGTAACCAAATCGAGGCTAATTTTAAGACGCCAATATAGGCAAATGCAGTTCCTAGGCCAATTAAAAATCGTCCGGCACAGGCTTGGCCAAACCCGTTTGCAGAGACAAATACACTTAAACCAAAGACGGTGGTGAGACACGCAAAAAATAAAACAAAACGGACGCCGAATTTATCGTAAATCATGCCGGCAGGGATTTGCATGGGGGTATAGGCAAAATAATAAAAAGAAATTAGGGTCCCAAACTGGGTCGCAGTGAGGTTAAGTGATTGGATGAGATCGTGTTGCATGACACTAGGCGAACTTCGCAAAAAATAGTTAAAGCAGTAAAACAACATACCAGTAAAACAAATTACCCAGGGTTTAAGCATGGGTGCGAAAAAATTGGTGCTGGCTTGGTTGTTTCTAGTCATTCAGCTATTCCTTTGTTATATTTTCACTTAGGGTGGGCTTTTTAGCAGAAATTGAGGCGAAATGCAATATTTCTGTTTATTAGCCCGGTATCATAACTGCCCAGGCACACGTCATCCTGAGCGCTAGCGAAGGATCTCCTCACAGAAAGCAATATGCTAATTTGCAGGAGATCCTTCGCTAGCGCTCAGGATGACGTGGGGAATTACTTTGCATCATAAATGGCGGAGAGAGAGGGATTCGAACCCTCGATACAGGTATAAGCTGTATACACACTTTCCAGGCGTGCGCCTTCAACCACTCGGCCACCTCTCCCATTTTGTGGCAGAAGAGAATAACGGTTATGGTTACATAAATCAAATGTGTTATGATTGAGCGTATTAAAACGTAGGTTGGGCCTTGGCCCAACAAAAATAAATGTGTTGTTGGGCCAAGGCCCAACCTACAGGGAGAATAAACAATGAAACATTGGTTATGTGGCCTAGGATGGCTAGTTTGTTTTGGACAGGCATTTTCTTTTCCTTGTTATGTGACCGTTTTAAAAGATTCGTGTTGGACCAACTATGATGTGCAAGTGATGGTGATGGATGGTGTACAAAAAAAACAGTTGTTGGCTGTGTCCGTTCCTAAAGGACAAGCTTATCAACGCCAAAAGTTTGAATGCTCGGCCAGGCAAGAGTTGGCATTTAACGCCACTTTTCAACCTGTTATTTGGGAAAATGAAAAAGGCATGGTGTATCCTGCGAAGCAATTTGTTTTTTTACCCGAGGCGGTTAATAAAGATGATAAGGCCTGGAATATACCCATCTGTTTCTCATCAGCCTTTACTAAAGTACCGATGCCACCCGCGGCTACAGGCCAGTGTGTGTGTGATTTTGCCACAGTTCCTGCCCTGACCCCAAAAGATGTAGAATTAGGAAAATAAGATGTGCGTTAATAAAATAAAAACCTCTATGCAATCGCCATGGTCGAAGCCTTTGCTCTATCTAGCCATGATATTGCTCGGTATTTGGTGCGGAATGGCTGATGTGCCCATATTAAAAAATCTGGGGCTGGTGATTGCTGAGATGTTTGTGAAGGTCTTTAAATGCATTAGTTTACCCATCATTACGCTATCGATTATTGTGACGTTATCTCAATATAGCTCTGAAGGGTCTATGCGCTATGTTTGGCGTCGGACCATGTTATATACCTTGACGACCACGTTGATCGCAGCGACGGTCAGTGCCGTTTTATATGTGTGGATTCATCCGAGCATGGTGGGGATGACTGACGCTGTTGCATTACCAGTTGTTCATCATCCCTTGGGGTATTGGGATTATGTCTTAAACCTGATTCCATCAAGTTTTGTGACTCCTTTTGTTGAAAATCAAGTGATGAGTGCGTTGCTCATTGGGATTGTCGTCGGCATTGGCATTCGCTTTATTCCTGAAAGCGAACTACAACATACCCTGGTTCAGACGGTGCGAGCGCTCCATGCCTTGTTAATGGTGATGACCAACTGGGTCATTCGAGCCATTCCCATCGCTTTATTTGGGTTTATTACCACAACGGTGGTGCAACTTAAATCTGGCGGCGCGATTCGCGGGATTGGTGAATATTTATTGATTGTGGTGTTGGCAAACCTTGTTCAAGGCTTGGTGATTCTGCCCTTATGGCTACGTCGCCACGGGATTGCGCCTTTTAAAGCCATGCGTGGGATGTTACCTGCGTTGTCTGTTGCTTTTTTCTCTAAATCATCGGTAGGGACTTTGCCTGTGACCATTGAAATGGTCGAAAAATCATTACAAGTCAGGCCTGAAATTAGCCGCTTTGTGTTACCTCTGTGCACCGGTTTAAACATGAATGGTTGCGCTGCTTTTATCTTCGCAACCGTGATTTATTTAATGCAAAACCATGGGATAGAAGTGACGCTGCCCATGATGGCATTATGGATTTTAATTTCAACACTGGCCGCAATTGGCAATGCCGGCGTACCCATGGGCTGTTTTTTTCTGAGCGCGAGTTTATTAGCGAGCATGAATATTCCCATTACCCTGATGGGGGTGATTTTACCGTTTTATACGCTCATTGATATGTTAGAAACCGCACTAAATGTATGGTCTGACGCCTGCGTAGCGAAAGTAGTGAATGACCGGCATGAGATGTAACTAACGTTAAAACACCTGCATCCAGGCTACGATCCGAAGCAAGGCAACCTCAATTCACCCGATGGATGAAGCGTGAGCGGAGCAGGACGATCTTGACCAGCAGGGATGAGGTAAGTGACAACTTTGAGGACATCTGGCGGGAGTATATCGCTCGGAACGTTCCGGATAAGATGCGACAATGCAGGATGAGTGTCGGTGATAGGGGGCATGGTCTCAAGCATTTTTTGTTGTTTTTCTAGATAATTCAAGACTTTTTTCAGGTGCTCTGGTTCATACTGGAACGTTCCCTTTTTACAGATAATTCCAACATCAAAGGTCAGCAAGTCTCGTAAAAATTGAATATCTTCTGGTTTATTAAGATTGGGACGTAAGTTGATGGATGGTGTACACACAGTAAAAATTGGACCTTCTATGTGCTCGATGTGTTCGAGGTGGGTGACGAGTAATTCTATAACAAGTCGGCTCGGGGGGGTGTTTTTGATGTAGTTTTTGATAGGGTTCCAGTATTGATCATACTGATTATTGATGTGATCCAGCAAAATCCGGGTGTTTTCTACGGGGACAGCCCAGTTGGATCCTATTTGATGTAGCAGCTGCGCTTCTAAACATGCTTGCCCACAAGGACTGGCAATGAAATGGACTATTCGACTGCAAGGAATGGTGATGATGACCTGATCTGGCTGATGGGTGGGGGATGTTAATATGTCGCGTAAGTCTTCATGCTCACGGGTGAGCACTGCATCTTGCTCGACGAGGGGGGTGGGTGCGAGAACGTGTTGAAAAACACTGCGTCGGTAGAGCGTTAGTGGGAACAAGAACAAGGCACTTAACAGGGTTAAGGGGACGCCGAATACAAAACGTACGCCGTAATGGAGAATAAAAGCGGGAATATAAATAGGGGCGAGAAGCACAAAATATAAGAGGCGGGGGACTGAAAATGGTTTTGTTGCCATATGGATTGTGAGCATACACATCAGCATCGCGAGAAAAAAGAGACCGCCTGTCAACATATCTGCCCAACACCAGGCGTCACTAAAGACCCATAAAAATCGTGCAGAATAGTAAGGACTGATTGTTCCGCTGGTGATGAGTGTAAATAAACCACTCATAAAATTGTCATTTCGGATGTTATTGTTAGTGAGCCAGTTGTAACTTCTTTGGAATAAGCGGCGGGTTGCGCTAACGGTTTCGGCAGGGATGTCTTTAATAATGTTTAATATGCTCGTCATAAGGGATGCGATGTTGATGCTGTCTTGAAAGGAGGTGAGAGTATATTGCAAAATGCGCTAATTGCAAATTAAATTAGCAAATAAACGAGGTATCGAATACTCGACTTTAGCCAATTTTCATCACTATACCCTAGATTCCGTTCGCCCTGAGGAGGCGCGCTTTCGATCTTAGTCGTTATGCACTGAAGCTCAACGCGCCGTCTCGAAGGGTTAGCTCTGTACAACCTGTTAACACAGT